>NZ_JAAKPX010000002.1:0-265256 GCF_049172135.1 Aeromonas sp. 603079
CATACCAGAATGGTCGAATTGCCCTGAATGCCATATCGGGCTTGTGCTTGCTGGCAACTGAGCTCGCCTTTTTCAATTTGCTCGACCAGTGCCAGTTTAAAAGTCAGCGAGTAATCGCGCTGTGTCCGTTTCACACCTTGTCCCATCGGGCTCTCCATTTATTGGGGGGAAAGGTGTAAACCATATTCAGGACGGGACACGGACAATAAAAAAGCCAGCATCAGCTGGCTTTTTTATTGTCCGGCGCAGGCCGCTGGCAGCACACAGGGCAGGGTCTCCCCTGCCCCATCGGCTTAGCCTTCTACCTTGCCCCAGGAATCGCGCAGGGCAACGGTGCGGTTAAACACCAGATGCTCCGGGCTGGAGAGCTTGTTGTCGGCGCAGAAGTAACCTTCACGCTCGAACTGGTAAGCCTGCTCCGGCTTGGCGTTTTTGAGCGACGCCTCGACACGGGCACCCTCGATGATCACCAGGGATTCCGGGTTCAGCGCGGCTTCGAAGTCATCCTCGGCGCCCGGGTTCGGTACCTTGAACAGACGGTCGTAGAGACGCACTTCCGCTGGCAGGGAGTAAGTGGCGCTGACCCAGTGGATCACCCCTTTCACCTTGCGGCCATCGGCCGGATCCTTGCCCAGGGTCTCGGGATCGTAGGAGCAGTAGATGCAGGTGACTTTGCCATCGGCATCTTTCTCGATGCGCTCGGCCTTGATCACATAGGCATTGCGCAGACGCACCTCCTTGCCCAACACCAGACGCTTGAACTGCTTGTTCGCCTCTTCTTTGAAGTCCGCTTCGTCGATGAAGATTTCACGGGTAAAGTTCAGCTCGCGGGTACCCATCTCGGCATTGCTCGGGTGGGCCGGGGCAGTCAGCACTTCGTCGGCAGCCAGGTTCTCGATAACCACTTTCACCGGATGCAGCACGGCCATGGCGCGCGGTGCATGTTCGTTGAGGTCTTCACGGATACAGGCTTCCAGCATGCTCATCTCGACGATGTTGTCCTGCTTGGTGACGCCGATGCGCTTGCAGAACTCGCGGATGGAGGCCGGGGTGTAACCACGACGACGCAGACCGGAGACGGTCAGCATGCGCGGGTCATCCCAACCATCGACGTGCTTCTCGGTCACCAGCAGGTTCAGCTTGCGCTTGGACATGACGGTGTATTCGAGGTTCAGACGAGAGAACTCGTACTGACGGGGGTGGCAGTCGATGGTGATGTTGTCCAGCACCCAGTCGTACAGACGACGGTTGTCCTGGAACTCCAGGGTGCAGATGGAGTGGGTGATCCCTTCCAGCGCGTCCGAGATGCAGTGGGTGAAGTCATACATCGGGTAGATGCACCACTTGTCACCGGTCTGGTGGTGGTGGGCAAACTTGATGCGGTAGATAACCGGATCACGCATCACCATGAAGGGAGATGCCATGTCGATCTTGGCGCGCAGGCAGGCGGTGCCTTCGGCGAACTCGCCGTTCTTCATCTTGGCAAACAGCGCCAGGTTCTCTTCCACGCTGCGATCGCGGAACGGGCTATTCTTGCCCGGCTCGGTCAGGGTGCCACGGTACTCACGCATCTGCTCGGGCGTCAGCTCGTCCACATAGGCCAGACCCTTTTCAATCAGCTCGATGGCGTAGCCGTGCAGCTTGTCGAAATAGTCGGAGGAGTAGCAGATCTCGCCGTTCCACTGGAAGCCGAGCCACTGTACGTCCTGCTTGATGGACTCTACGTACTCGATATCTTCCTTCACCGGGTTGGTGTCATCGAAACGCAGGTTGCACTGGCCCTGATAGTCGCGGGCGATGCCGAAGTTCAGGCAGATGGATTTGGCGTGGCCGATATGGAGATAACCGTTCGGCTCGGGCGGAAAACGGGTATGCACGCTGCTGTGCTTACCGCTGGCCAGATCTTCATCAATGATCTGACGAATAAAGTTAGTTGGGCTGTTCGCCTGACTCATGGCTCACCTCAAAAAAGCGTCACTGGCGGAAGTTGTGCCGGCTGGCACCCTCATCCCCCCGCCGTCAAGCCGGGTATGATCCCTTATTACGGGCGCTGTCTCAACCTGAATTTGGCACTTCCGGGCCATTTCCCGACCATTGCGCCACTAAAAACGGCGTGGCTTGGCACATTGCACCCCAAATGAATAAAAAAGCCCCGCACGAGGCGGGGCTGAAAGTGATGAAAAACACAAAACAGACAATTACACACAACAAAGGCTCACACGCACAGTCAACCTTTCCCAAACCCGATACGCCATCGCCCTTGGGAAAGGCGGGTCTTGCGACCCACCTCATGTTAACGGTTGACTGCTATCAGTTCAGTTCGGTGACGCGGCTGGTGCGCTTGCCATCGAAGCTGGTGGTACGCAGGTAGACCTTGCCATTCACGCTCGGCTTGGCCGCTGCGTCATAGGCACTCCAGTTGGTACCGTCCAGGCTGTACTGGATGGGCAGGCCCGGCAGGTCCACGTTCGCTTCCAGCACACCGTTCACTACCTTGGCGCCCGGTACGGAGAGGCGGTATTCAACACCGGCCTGATCCAGTTTCGGCAGCACGCGCTGACCCAGTACGTTGGCAAACTGGTTCCACTCTTTGTTGAGGGTGGCCTTGTTGACGAACTTGGTCTCGCCGGAGAACTCGCGACCCTTCACATAGTTCAGCTCGAAGCCACCTTTGTGCCAGGCACGCTCGGCCACGGAGAAGATACGCGGGTAGACCATGTACTCGTACTGAGCATCGGTACGCACGGTTTCACTCCACTGCTGACCGGAGATCCCCTTGAACTTGACCGGATCCTGGTCACCCTTGGCCACGAAGGCGTTGCCGTCGCGGTCAACCGAGGTCTCGGCGTTCTGCGGCAGGTTTTCCGGGGCGAAGGCAAACACCTTGCGCGTGTCGTTGAAACGGGTTGCCCAGTAGTAGCCACGCTCGGCCGGGTGTACTTCGTTCGGGAAGTCGAAGTAGAGGTAATCCGGGTTGGACAGCACCACTTGGTAACCCTTGTGCGCCCACTTCATCGCTTCGTTGAAGCCACCCCAGTAGAGGGTTTCCCAGAAGTTGACACGGGTGTTGTCGGTGGCGAAGTCCTTGGCACCGCTGGCGTACTTCAGACCATCTTCCCACGCCTGCAGGGTAGAGAAGCCGCGGTCTTTGACCATCTGGCCCACTTCCTTGGCAAAGTAAACCGGCAGCTCGCCAACTTCCTTGATCTTGCCTTCGTCGATCATCTTCTGGCACATCGGGGACTTGCCAAACGGCTTGTCCTGCTTGCTGGAGTCGACGTTGCCTTTCCAGGCGACCAGCTCTTCTTTCTTGGTGACGGCCGGATCCTGATAGCCACCGCCCTGCATGATGTTCTTCGCCTCATCACCACCGTAGTGCCATGCGGTCAGCGGCTGACCGGCGGCCTGGTGCATCTGGGCAACTTCATCCATTACCTTGGCCACGAAGGTGGCAGCACCCGGCTGGCAAGGGTTGATGAAGGACATTTTGTCGTAGAACTGGACGGAGGTGACGTTGGAGGTGTCAGCCGGGTCAGTCAGACGGAACTGGTTGGCTTCGGCTTCTTTGCCTTCCGCCATCAGACGCTTGTAGCGCGCTTCCATGGAGACCACGGCAGCACGAGCGTGGGCCGGCATGTTGATCTCGGGGATCACGGTCACACCGCGGGCCTTGGCATAACGCACCAGATCCACGTAGTCAGACTTGCTGTAGAAACCGGAACCCTGGTTGTCGCTGGTCGGGCCGGAACCCAGTTGCGGCATCAGGCACTTGGTTTCGGACTCGTCGTGGCAACGCTGGCTACCGACCTGGGTCAGCTCCGGCAGACCCGGGATCTCCAGACGCCAGCCTTCATCGTTGGTCAGGCCAAGGTGCAGCACGTTGAGCTTCATGGCAGACATCTGGTCAACCAGCTTCTTCATGGTATCCAGACTGCGGAAGTGGCGGGCCACGTCGGTCTGCATGCCACGGTATTCAAAGCGCGGCGCATCTTCGACGGTCATCGGGCTCACCAGCTTGTCATCAACACCCAGCAAGGAGATCAGGGATTGTGCACCCCAGAATGCCCCGTCGATGTCGCGACCCTGGATCACGGTGCCCTTCTGACCGATGGTCATGTCATAGCCTTCAGCCTGCTTGAGCTTGCTGCCGAGCTTGATGGTCACCGGGTAGCCGGTGTCGGAGAGGGTAACACCCAGCTTGGTCAGTTGAGCCTTCAGGGCCTCGGCGCGATCGCTCGGCAAGTCCAGGGCATTGAGTTTGATGGTGGAGAAGTCAACCTGCGGACCAGCTTTGACGACCTGCTTCATCGGGGTCGGCAGGATCTGGTTGTCAATCTTGCCAGCCGGCAGCAGGGTGCTGGTCTGGTTGGCCGCGAAACGGGTTTCGCTGTTCATCAGGATGTTCTTGTCATCCTTGGTACGCTTCCAGCCATCGGCCGGCATCGGCTTCTCGTAGGTGCTGGCATCATTGATGTTGCTCATGCTGGCCAGTACTTTCGGCTCGGCACCTTCGCTGGCGACATACCAGTTCGGCATGATGTCAGACTCAAACAGCACCCAGTATTCCACCACCAGCGGCACTTCGACCGTGGCATCCTTGGCAAAGCCCTGGAACTTCTCGGTTGGCGTCAAACGATAGAGATCGCCGGTCAGGTGAGTGATGGTGAACTGGTCGTTATCCACACGCTGGATACGACGGATGGAGGAGACGTAGATGCTCCAGTCTTTGGAGGTGACGTCAGCACCGGTATTGGTCAGGTGCAGCTTGGCAACGCCACAGCTCGCCCACTCGGAACCGAGCGCCTGGCAATCGAGGCCGGCACCGGCACCGTCGTTGGTGACCACTTCATACTTGACCACCAGGTTGTTGGCGAGGGAGTCGACCACAGCCTGCTTGGCGGCATCGGCTGCCTGGACCTGGCTGACAAAAACGGTAGACATGGCAATGGCTAACAGAGAATGTTTCAAGTTCATAACTGCTGCTCTCATTTGAAGTAAAGGTTGGATTTTCTTGGCTTTTTTATATGGGGCCCCTGAGCGGGGCCCTTAGTTATGTCAACAATGGACTTAGACTTGAGGTGAGCGAGTCGCTCGATTAACGCAGGGCTTTCATCTCACCGGCGATGATTTCGGCCAATGGGCCCAGAATCACCTGCAGGTTCTGCTCACCGAGTTTGACCACACCGGCTGCACCCAGGGCTTTCAGCTTGCGCTCATCGACGATGCTGCGGTCTTTCAGAGTCAGACGCAGACGGGTGATGCAGGCATCGATGGAGACCAGGTTCTCTTGACCACCCAGCACTTCCAGGTATTGCTTGGCCAGCTCGGTACGGTTGGTAGATTGAGCGGCAGCCGGAGCAGTCTCTTCGTCATCTTCACGACCCGGGGTTTTCAGGTTCAGCTTGGCAATCACTACGCGGAACACGGTGTAGTAGAGGCCGAAGAAGACCAGACCCTGAGGGATCAGCATGTACCAGTTGGTCGCCAGCGGGTTACGGCTGGAGAGCACCATATCCACCAGACCGGCACTGAAACCGAAACCGGCCATCCACTGCATGGAGGCAGCGATGAACACGGAGATACCGGTCAGTACGGCGTGGATGACATACAGTACCGGCGCCACGAACATGAAGGAGAACTCGAGCGGCTCGGTAACACCGGTGAAGAAGGAGGCAAAGGCAGCTGCGATCATGATGGAAGCAACTTTCTCTTTGTTCTCTTTCTTGGCGGAGTGGTAGATGGCCAGAGCGGCACCCGGCAGACCGAACATCATGATGGGGAAGAAGCCAGCCTGGTACATACCGACCACGCCTTTCACCTGATCCAGGCTCTTGCCAGCGGCCAGAGCAGCATCGATAGTAGCCTGACCACCCAGGAAGTTCGGGATGTCGTTGATACCGGCCACGTTGAACCAGAATACGGAGTTCAGGGCGTGGTGCAGACCGATCGGGATCAGCAGACGGTTGAAGAAGGCGTAGATACCGGCGCCGGTAGAGCCCAGGCTCACGATGGACTCACCGAAGGAGACCAGACCACCGTAGATTGCCGGCCATACGGCCATCAGGATGAAGGATACGACGATCATCACCACGGAGGTTACGATCGGTACCAGACGACGACCGGAGAAGAAGGAGAGTGCCTTGTGCAGTTCGACGCTGCTGAAGCGGTTGTACAGCTCAGCGGCGATAACACCACACAGGATACCCACGAACTGGTTGCTGATCTTGGCAAACGCGGCAGGAACCTGCTCCACCGGGATGCTCTTGATCTGGGCCACAGCGCCCGGGCTCAGCAGGGTGGTAACGACCAGGAAGCCGACCAGACCTGCCAGAGCAGCAGAACCGTCTTTATCCTTGGACATACCGTAAGCAACACCGACTGCGAACAGTACGGACATGTTATCGATAATGGCTGCGCCCGCTTTAATCAGGAAGGCAGCCAGCGCACTGTCACCACCCCAACCATTCGGGTCAATCCAGTAGCCAACCCCCATCAGGATCGCTGCGGCAGGCAATACCGCTACCGGCACCATCAGGGCACGGCCGATCTTTTGCAAATAACCGAGAATGTTCACGGTTCCTCTCCTTAGTTAATGTTTTTCTAGAAATTAAGTGCTTATCACGTTTGACGCATAAGCCATCAAGGCTTGATTGGCAGTCTAGGGCTTTTATTTCGCTGCGCAAATTAATAAACCGATAATCGTGATCGTTATCACCCAAACAAGATAAAGGTGGTGGATAGATGTGGCTTAGTTCGCAATCTTTATTTACGCTATAAAACAACTTGAATCCGTCTTAGCCAATTGCCACCGCCAAACCGGTCGCAACCCGACACAGAGGTATCCCATATGCGCCTGATCCCGTTGAAATCTGCCAGCCAAGTAGGCCTGTGGTCTGCTCGTTACATCGTTGACCGCATCAACGCGTTCAAGCCGACCAGCGATCGCCCTTTCGTACTGGGCCTGCCCACCGGTGGCACCCCGCTCAACACCTACAAGCGCCTGATCGAGTTGCACAAAGCCGGTGAAGTGAGCTTCCAGAACGTGGTCACCTTCAACATGGACGAGTACGTCGGCCTGCCGGAAGATCACCCGGAGAGCTACCACAGCTTCATGCACAACAACTTCTTCAGCCACATCGACATTCGTCCCGAGAACATCAACATCCTCAACGGCAATGCCGAGGATCTGGTGGCCGAGTGCAAGCGCTACGAAGACAAAATCAAGTCCTACGGCAAGATCCACCTGTTCATGGGTGGCGTGGGTAACGACGGCCACATCGCATTCAACGAGCCGGCTTCTTCCCTCTCCTCCCGCACCCGGGTCAAGACCCTGACCGAAGACACCCGCATCGCCAACTCCCGCTTCTTCGGTGGCGACATGGAGCAGGTGCCCAAGCTGGCCCTGACCGTGGGTGTCGGCACCCTGATGGATGCGGAAGAGATCATGATCCTGGTCACCGGGCACGGCAAGGCACTGGCCCTGCAGGCCGCCGTGGAAGGCAGCGTCAACCACATGTGGACCATCTCCACCCTGCAACTGCATCCGAAGGGAATGATGGTGTGCGACGAGCCCTCCACCATGGAGCTCAAGGTCAAGACCGTTCGCTACTTCCAGCAGCTGGAAGCCGCCAACATCGGCCGTCTGTAAGGAGTCGTCATGTACGCATTGACCAACTGCACCCTCTACACCGGCAGCTGCGTGCTGACCGGCTACGGGGTGCTTATCGAGGGCGACAAAATTGTCGCCATCTCTCACCTGGCCGAACTGCCTGCGGGCATCGAGCAGATTGACCTCAAAGGCGCCAACCTGACCGCCGGTTTTATCGACGTCCAGCTCAACGGCTGTGGCGGAGTGATGTTCAACACCGACATCACGGTCGAGACCCTGGCAACCATGCAGGCGGCCAACCTCAAATCCGGTACCACCAGCTTCCTGCCGACCCTGATCACCAGTCCGGATGCCGACATGAAGCAGGCCGTTGCGGTGACCCGTGACTACATGGCTGCACACCCCAACGAGGTGCTGGGCGTCCATCTGGAAGGGCCTTACACCAACCTCAAGCGCAAGGGGATCCACCCTGCCGCGCAAATTCGCCAGCCAGCGGACGAGATGATCGACTTCTTCTGCGCCAACGCGGATGCCATCACCAAAATCACCCTTGCTCCGGAGCGCAACGAGCCGGCCCATATCCGCCGTCTGGTGGAAGCGGGCATTCTGGTCTCGGCCGGTCACACTGCCGCCAGTTACGATCAGGCCATGGCCGGGTTCGATAACGGTATTCGCTTTGCGACCCACCTCTACAACGCCATGACGCCGACCCTCAACGGTCGCGAGCCGGGCGTGGTGGGCGCCATCTATGATCGCAAGGATGTCTACGCGGGCATCATCGTCGATGGCCACCATGTGCACTGGGCCAACGTGCGTCTGGCTCACAAGGCGCTGGGGGAGCGACTGGTGCTGGTCACCGATGCCACCGCGGCAGCCGGTGCACCGGAAGGCTTTGAGAAATTTGATTTTTGTGGCACCACCGTCTTTTTACGCGATGGTCAGTGTGTCGACGAGAATGGTACACTCGGCGGTTCCTCCCTCACCATGATTGAGGGGGTGGAAAATCTGGTCAAGCAGGTCGGATTACCGCTCGATGAAGCACTGAGAATGGCCAGCCTCTACCCCGCTCGCGCCATTGGATGGGACTCACGTCTCGGTAGTATCCAGGTCGGTAAAGTAGCCAACCTCACTGTCTTCGATCAGGACTTCACGGTCCGTGGGACCGTGGTTAACGGACACTACACACAACAGTGACATCATGACTGGCGGACAAATAGCAAACGTAGATCTTATCAAGCAGGTCAACAGTGCAGCCGTGTATCGGCTCATCGACCTGCAAGGCCCCATCTCCCGGGTCAAGATTGCCGAGTTGAGTCAGCTGGCCCCGGCCAGCGTGACCAAAATAACCCGGCAACTGATCGAGCATGGCCTGATCAAGGAGACCTCTCCGCAAGCCTCAACCGGCGGGCGGCGTGCCATCTCCCTGACCACCATCAAACATCGCTTTCAGTTTGTCTCTGCCAAGCTGGGCCGCGGCTACCTGCAACTGAGTCTCTATGACCTAGATGGCAAGGAGCTCGACCAGCACGTCATTCAGGTGACCGAGATCGACCAGCAACCCGTGGTCGACATGCTGCTGCGGGAGATTGGCGCCTTTATCGATGCCAACCGCGAACGCTGTCGCAACCTCATCAGCATCGCGCTGACCATGCCGGGTCTGGTCAACCCGGAATCCGGCATGGTCATCTACACCCCCAAGTACCAGATCCGTAATCTGGGGTTAGCGAAGCTGCTTGAGAACCACTTCAACCTCCCCTGCTACGTGGGCAACGACACCCGCTCGCTGGCACTGGCCGAACACTTCTTCGGCGAGTCCCGCGACTGCATGGACTCCATTCTGGTGAGCGTCCACCAGGGGACGGGCTCCGGGATCATCACCAAGGGTCAGGTGTTCCTCGGTCAGAACCGCAACGTTGGCGAGATCGGCCATATTCAGGTCGAGCCACTCGGCAAACGCTGCCACTGCGGCAACTTCGGCTGCCTCGAGACCATCGCCTCCAACGAAGCGATAATCGACAAGGTGAAAGAGCTCATCAGCCGCGGTCACCAGAGCGCGCTGCAGGAGAAGCACATCACCATTCAGGAGGTGTGCAAGGCGGCGCTGGCGGGCGATGAACTGGCCCGCAGCGTCATCGAGAACGTGGGTGAGCATCTGGGACGGGCGGTGGCGATTACGGTCAACCTGTTCAACCCGCAGAAGGTGCTGATCGCCGGAGAAATCACCGCCGCCGAAGAGCTCCTCTTCCCGGCCATTCGTCGCTGTGTCGAGCATCAATCCCTGCCGAGCTTCCACCGTGGCCTGCCCATCGTGAAGGCCCGCTTCCAGAACCAGCCGACCTATGGCGGCTTTGCGCTGGTCAAGCGCGCCCTGCTGGAGGGAGATCTGCTGCAGATCATCATGGAGCAGAAGTAAGACACTGATCTTGCTAGATAACAAAACGGCAGCCAGTGGCTGCCGTTTTCTATTGTGTGCTTGCTAGCGGTTTAGCCCGCCCGACATGGCTTGAACAGATCCAGCTTGTTGTCGTAAACACTCGTCTGCACATCCATGATCCCCAGCATGGAGTGAAAGAGGTTGTCATGGGAGAAGCGCTGACTGCTCGCCTCCGCCGCCAGGCAACCCATATCAAGCTGGCGATCGGCCTGTAACTGGGGCGAGAACCAGGTCAGCAGCGGCACCCGGGTCTGATCATCCGGCGCAAACTTGTAGGGCGTGCCGTGCAGATAGAGCCCCATGGCCCCAAGGGATTCGCCGTGATCGGAGAGATAGACCAGTCCCACATCGTACTGGCTCTCCAGCGACTTGAGCTTGTCTATCAGCAGTCCCACCACCTTGTCGGTGTAGCGGATGGTGTTGTCATAGGTGTTGACCAGCTCTTCGTTGCTGCAGTTTTCAATGTCGCTACGCGGGCAGTCCGGCATAAAGACGCGCTCGCTGGCAGGGTAACGACGAAAATAGGTCGGGCCATGGCTGCCCATCAGGTGAAAAGCCACCAGCTTGTTGCCCTTCATGCCGGCAATCTGCTGATCCAGCCCCTCCAGCAGCACCTCGTCATAGCAAGACTCCCCCTGACAGAGCGCAGGATAGGATTTGGGGAGGATCTCGATGGTCGGCACATTGCGGCACACCCCTTTACAGCCGCCATCGTTCTCTTTCCACAACACCGAGACCCCGGCATGTTGCAGCACATCGAGCAGGCCGTCACGGGAGCTGGCAAGCTGGTCATCGTAACCGCGGCGAGTGAGGTTGGAGAACATGCAGGGCACCGAGACGGCGGTGGCTGTACCGCAGGAGCGCACATTCCTGAACGACACCACCCCCTGCTCTTTTGCTGTAAAGCTGTTGGTCGCCTTGCCATACCCGTTAAGGGAGTAGTTCTGGCTGCGCGCCGTCTCCCCCACCACCAGGAACATCAAAGTCGGCTTGCTTCCCCGGGCCACCACCCTGGCATCTGTCCCCAGATGCTGGTAGGGGATCGGCGTGGCAAACAGCACATCCCGCCCATATTTGTAGAGGCCGTGCACATAGTTGGCGGGCACAATCTCTTTGGCCAGCGACTTGTTGTTGCGCCCGACCGAGGCGTAATCCTGATAGTAAAGTGACGCGACGCCCCCGATAAACAGCAGAGAGATAGCCAGTGCACCAGCCCGCCACGCCAACCCCTGATACCAGCGAGCCGGATAGCGGATCCGCAGTGACCAGAGCACCAGAACAGGCAGCAGCCCGGTCAGCAGAAACCAGAGCGCAACCGAGCCATTCAAATAGGCACCCGCCTCACCACTGTTGGTCTCCACTATGTTCTGGATCATGCCGGCATCAAAGATGACACCGTATTTGAGCATGGCGTAGCTGACGATGGAGCCAGTCAGAATGAGCACGGTAAAAAAGGGCTTGAGCACAAACCGGAACGTGAAGGGAATAAACACGGCATTGAGCGCAGCGATCAGCACCAGCGGGATCGAGATGGCAAATCCGGCTTTGACATGGGTCAGGGCGCTGAGCACCGTATAGAAATGCAAAAAGATTGGCCAGTTCAGTACCAGGGCGAAAAAGAGCACCAGCAACAGATTGGTCTGCAGTACACCGAGAGTTACACGCATAAACAACTCCTACATACCGGCCTGCAGCGCAGCGGGCCGGCCAAGCCAACAAAAACGACGGGGCCAGCGTAGGAAGTAAAACTTAAGCGCGAATTAAGAGGAGAAGCACGGCGCTCGTGCGCCCCATCACAGCACGGGGTGCTCCGTAGCCCCGAAATGGATTTTTAGTTGTCTATCCATCGGATTTTGCTAGCTTGTTGAGTAGGCATTCACGAAATGCAGGTTAACCGATGGCACTGATCCAAGCCTCGATAGAGCAATTGAGAGTAGGCCACTATATCCATCTCCCCACGGGATGGACTAACCACCCATTTATGTTCAATACCTTCAAGATCAAGGATCAGCAGCAACTCGACATTCTCCGTCATCTTGATCTCACCCTGCTGATGGTCGACCCCGACAAGAGCGATCTGCCCATCGAGCCGCTGCTGCGCGGCGATATCCCCGATGCCGGGCCCGATCTCGAAGAGCTGGAGTCCCTGATTGATGCCGGCCCGCCCCCTTTTGACGAAAAAGCCTTTCGCCGCTCCATGCGCGCCGCCGACAAGGCCTTTGGCCAGTCCATGAGCGAGCTGCGTGATGCTCTCGGGGCACTCAACCTCAAACCGGATGAAGGGCTGGCCAACACCGCCCAGATCGTCCGCAATGCCGCCTTCACCCTTAGTCAGCACGAGGGCCCCCTCGGGCTTCACCTGATCCGTAGTCCCCACACCGATGTCCTGCTGCAGCACAGTCTCAATGTGGCTTTCATTGCCATGCTGATGGCCCGCGAATTGGGGATGAATCCCATCGAGCTGGAAGAGACCGGCCTTGCGGGACTTATCCACGACATAGGTGAACTGAAAATTCCCAGCCAGATCACCCAAAAGCGTGGTGAGCTAAACAAGGCCGAGCAGAACTTCCTCAAGATGCATCCCCAGTACGGATTTGACATGCTGAACCAACTCAATGCCTTTGAGCCCAAAATTCGTCAGGTAGCCCATCTGCACCACGAACGGCTCGACGGCAGCGGTTATCCGCTGGGGATCAAGGGGGGGGAGATCCCGCCGCTGGCGCGGCTGATCGGACTGGTCGACTTCTACGACGAGCTGCTTCATCCCCGCAACAGTGGCACGCCGGCGGCACCGAGTCAGGCCATCAGCCAGCTCTACAAGTTATCCCAGAAGAAGTTCGACCAGAATCTGGTCAAGTTGCTGGTCAAAGTGCTGGGGGTCTACCCACCGGGCTCCCTGGTGAAACTCTCCGACGAGAGCATTGCGCTGGTGCTATCTACCGAACCCACCATGCCCCTCAAGCCGAAGATCCTGCCCTATATCAAGGCCCAGCGGCCGGAAGCGGTCGCCATGATCGATCTGCGGGAAGATGAACGCACCATCAGTGCCTTTATCAAACAGGAGGAGCTGGATGAGGGACAGCGGCAGTTCTTCAATCTGACCCGCCGCTTCTGTTACTACTTTGCATTCTGAGTTATCCCCAGAAGCTGGGGATAACTCATTGGACAAACCGGAATAATTGCTCAAACCCCCATCAGAAGGTTGCCAACTGACCATGTATAAAAAACGCCCAGCCAAGGGGCCGGGCGGAGCATGCCACCTCCGTGTGGCGTATCCGGCGGATACATTCATGCTCCATTCATCAATAGCAATCCATCACCTCTTACACAAATATCAATTTAACATGCTGATTTAATGTAGTTTTATCCAGTTTTTCTGGCAAACTGACGGCCCGTTGCGCCCAGTTGGGCCAACAGAACAAGATCCTGATCACACTTATTCACGGGCTGGTTGTTTTTTAGGCTGGCTGATGGGGCGCGTTTTTTATGCAGTTGGTTCTCTCTTTGTTACAGCAGATGAGCGTCAGCCTGGTGATCGCCTATCTCTTCTCGAAAAGCCCGCTGCTTCGCCCGCTTGCCAACTATTCAGTGAGGCTTCCTCACAAGATACTGATATACATAATATTTTCATGTTTTTGCATCCTCGGAACCTATGTAGGCCTCGATATCGACGATGCCATCGCCAACACCCGGGCGGTCGGCGCCGTCTTGGGGGGATTATTGGGGGGGCCACTGGTGGGCTTTCTGGTGGGGCTGACCGGTGGTCTGCACCGCTATACGCTGGGGGGATTTACCGATCTCGCCTGCGCTATCTCCACCACCTGCGAGGGGTTGCTCGGGGGCATAGTGCACTGGCGACTGATGCGCTCGGGACGAACGGATGCCCTGTTTGAACCGCGTATCGCCTTCTTTACCACCCTCTACGCCGAGATCATGCAGATGGTCATCATCCTGCTGGTGGCGACCCCGTTCGACAAATCCCTGCTGCTGGTGCGCACCATCGCCACCCCGATGATTCTCGCCAACTCCTGCGGCGCGGCGCTCTTTATCAGCATGATCCGCGACCAGCAGCGGATGTATGAGAAGTTCTCCCGGGTCTTCTCCGCCAAGGCGCTCAATATCGCCAACCGTACAGTGGGGATCATGAGTCAGGGCTTTACCCCACAGGCGAGCAACAAGATTGCCCGCATCATTCAGGAGGAGACCGGCGTTGGGGCGGTCGCCATCACGGACACCGAGCAGATCCTCGCCTTTATCGGCACCGGCGAAGATCACCATCTGCCGGGCACCCCCATCGCGTCAGCCATCACCATGCAGGCCATCGCCCAGAACAAGGTGCTGTTTGCCGATGGCAACAGCCAGCCCTATCGCTGCAGCCTCTCCTCCGCATGCCAGCTGGGCTCGGTGCTGGTGATCCCGCTGCAGGGGGACAAGGGGGTGATCGGCACCATCAAGCTCTACGAGCCGAAGAAGCGGCTGTTTCTCAAGATCAACCACACCCTGGGGGAAGGGATTGCCAACCTGCTGTCACAGCAGTTGCTGGCCGGTCGGCTGGAGCAGCATCAGCGGCTGCTGGTGCAGTCCGAACTCAAGCTGATCCAGGCCCAGATCAACCCCCACTTTCTGTTCAACACCCTCAACACCATCAGTGCCATCACCCGGCGCGATCCGGACAAGGCGCGGGATCTGCTGCTGCATCTGTCGCTGTTCTTTCGCAAGAACCTCAAACGCCAGAGCGGCCTTGCGACTCTGCAGGAGGAGCAGGAGCACTGCCAATCCTATCTGGAGATCGAGCTGGCCCGCTTTGGCGATCGGCTGACGGTGATAAACGAGATCCCGCCCCATCTGGCCACACTGCGACTGCCCAGCTTCACCCTGCAACCGTTGATCGAGAATGCCATCAAGCACGGCATCTCGACTCTGCTGGAGCAGGGGCGTATTCGCCTCTATACCGATGAGCATCCCACCAGCGTCACTATCCATGTGGAAGATAATGCAGGCACCTGGCAAGCGCATCCCGCTGGCGACGGTCTGGGCATGACCATTGTCGATCGGCGACTGAAAAGCGCCTTTGGCGAGCGCTATGGCGTGACTATTGCGTGCGAGCCGGAACAGTGGACCCGGGTCTCGTTCACCATCCCCAAGGAGCAATCATGATCCGCACCCTGATTGTCGATGACGAACACTATGCCCGCGAAGAGCTGAGGCAACATCTGACCTGCGATCCTGCCATCGAGATCGTGGGGGAAGCGGCCAACGCCATCGAGGCGCTGCCGCTTATTCAGCGCCTCAAGCCTGATGTGGTGTTCCTCGATATCCAGATGCCCAAGCTGAGCGGCATGGAGCTGGTCGCCATGCTCGACCCCCTGCCCCGCATCGTCTTTGTCACCGCCTTTGACGAATATGCCATTCAGGCCTTTGAAGAGAACGCCTTCGACTACCTGCTCAAGCCGGTGGAGCCCGCCCGGCTCGCCAAGACCCTCGCTCGCCTCAAGCAGGATATCTCCCCGCAGCCCATCGAGCGGCTGGCCCCGACTATCGAACATATTCCGGGCTATCTGCACAATCGGGTCAGGCTGCTGCCCATCGCGCAGGTGGAGTATGCCTTCTCCGATCTGGGCGGGGTCCATGTGGCCTGTCAGGGCGAGCTGTTCCACACCCAGCTCACCCTCAAATCGCTGGAAGAAAAGAGCCCGCTGCTGCGCTGCCACCGCCAGTATCTGGTCTCCCCCAACGCCATCTTCGAGATCCAGCTGCTGGATAACCAGCTGGCAGAGATTGTCACCCCGAGCGGCGCCCGGGTGCCGGTCAGTCGTCGCTATCTCAAGGAGCTCAAAGATCAGCTGGGGCTGGACTGAGCCGCGGAGTGTGCGCCTGATCACAGCCGCCGACCGCTCGGCGCGCCAAAGCGCCGCTCGGGGAGTTTCACCTGCCAGTCAGGCGCAACCGTTTTAGACTCGCTCTGCACACTAAAAAATAACAATGCAGGAGCGTAGCAATGATCTGGTTCTTCCTCTGTGTCGGCTTACTTGTGGCCGGCTACTTCATATACGGCAAATTCATCGAACGGATATTCAGCCCGAAACCCGAGCTGAAAACCCCCGCCATCACCATGGCTGACGGGGTGGACTATGTCCCGATGTCGGACAAGAAAGTCTATCTGGTTCAACTGCTCAACATCGCAGGCGTCGGCCCCATCTTCGGCCCCATCCTGGGTGCCCTCTACGGCCCGGTCGCCATGCTGTGGATCGTCTTTGGCTGCATCTTCGCCGGTGCGGTACATGACTACTTCTCCGGCATGCTGTCGGTACGCGCCAAGGGGGCCTCGGTGCCAACCGTGGTCGGTGAGCATCTGGGCACCGCCGCCAAGCACTTCATGAACCTGTTTGCCGTGGTGCTGCTGATGCTGGTGGGCGTGGTATTCGTGCTGAGCCCGGCGGGCCTCTTGGCCAACCTCACCTCCACCGATCTGGTCTACTGGATTGTGGCAATCTTTGCCTACTACATCCTCGCGACCATAGTCCCCATCGACAAGATCATCGGTCGCTTCTATCCCATCTTCGGCGCCCTGCTGGTCTTCATGTCGGTCGGCCTCATCGTTGGCCTGATCGCCTCCGGCAAAGGCTTCTACAACACAGGGATGGACTTCTCCAACCTGCACCCGACCGAACTGCCGCTCTGGCCGCTGCTCTTCATCACCATCGCCTGTGGCGCGGTATCCGGCTTCCACGCCACCCAGTCACCACTGATGGCGCGCTGCATGCAGAACGAAAAATCCGGCCGCTTCATTTTCTACGGTGCAATGATCGGTGAAGGGATCATCGCCCTTATCTGGTGCACCCTGGGTCTCTCCTTCTACGACAGCACCGAAGCGCTCAACGCTACTATGGCCAACGGCGGCCCGGCAGCCGTGGTACACGAAGTCTCCACCAGCCTGCTCGGCACCGTGGGCGGCATTCTGGCCATTCTCGGTGTGGTGATCCTGCCTATCACCTCGGGCGACACCGCGTTTCGCAGTGCTCGCCTGATCGTGGCGGACTTCCTGAAGATGACCCAGAAACCGCTGGCCAAGCGTCTGCTGATTGCCATCCCCATGTTTATCCTTGGTTTTATCATCTCCAAGGCTGAATTCGGGGTGATCTGGCGCTACTTCGGCTGGGCCAACCAGACCACCGCCGTCATCATGCTGTGGGCTGCGGCTGCCTACCTCATCAAAGAGGGCAAGCTGCACTGGATCTGCACCATTCCCGCCATGTTCATGACTGCTGTGGTGATCACCTATCTGGCCAACGCCCCCATCGGATTCGGGCTGGAGATGGGGACCTCCACCATCATCGGCCTGACTGCAACAGCGGCCATTACCGTGGCCTTCCTGATGAAGTTCCGCCAGCCGCTGGTCAGCAGTACCAGCGAAGGGTAAAGCAGCAAAAAATTGCTGCGAAAGCAGCACAAAAAAGGCGCCTGATGGCGCCTTTTTTAATGACAAAAAGACTAATAAGACAACTGTCGAACGGCTTCAGCTTCAATACAGCGAATAGCTTTAAGATTCCGGGCAAACTGACGATAAATGTGTGATTCTTAATTGCTTTAGTGCTTGTTGGAACCCATGATTAAGCTGTGCGTCATGCCAGTGGAGGTTATAAATGGCCCTTGATTATTTTGCCCTTGGTCTGCTCGTCTTTGTCGGGCTAGTCATTTTTTATGGCGTCATCGTTATCCACGATATTCCTTACGAGATTGCCAAACATCGGAATCACCCTCATCAGGATGCCATTCACGTGGCAGGTTGGGTCAGCCTGTTTACCCTGCACGTGCTGTGGCCCTTCCTCTGGATCTGGGCAACCCTCTATCGCCCCGATCGCGGCTGGGGCTTTAGCCAGCGGCTGCAAGAAGATGAAGAGGAGCTGGCGGCCCTCAAGCAGGAGTTGGCGGATCTGAAGAGCCGTATCAACACTATCGAACAGAGTGAGCAACAGGGATAAACCATGGACCTGCTACTGATCCTGACCTACACGGCACTGTGTGTCGCTATATTCAAAATCTTCCGCATCCCGCTCAACAAGTGGACCGTCCCCACCGCAGCATTGGGTGGCGTGCTGCTCATCGGCACCCTGATCATGCTGATGAACTACAACCACCCCTACTCCGAGATGGCGCGCAACTACTACGTCTCCACCCCCATAGTGCCGCTGGTCAAGGGTCGGGTGGTTGAGGTTCCGGTACAGGCCAACCAGCCGGTGAAAAAAGGGGATGTGCTGTTTCGCATCGATGACGAGCCGTTCCGCCTGAAAGTGGAGAGCCTCACCGCACGGGTCGAATCCAACCGCGAGCACCTCAAGTCCATCGAGGCGAGACTGCGCTCCGCCAGACTGGATCGGGATCGTGCCAGCGACCTGATGCGCCGTGGCGTGGGCAAGCAGCGTGACCTCGACGTCACCCAAGCCAACGTGGACGACATCGTGGCCCAAATTGACCAGCAGAAAGCCACCCTGAACGATCTGCAGGCCCAGCTGATGGAAGCCAAGTACCAGCAGTCCCAAACCGTGGTCTATGCCCCGAGCGATGGTCATGTGGTGCAATTGGCCCTGCGCCCCGGCATGATCGCCACCCCCTTCATGTATCGTCCGGTGATGACCTTCATCCACAAGGATGACACCGCCTACGTCGGCTGGTTCTGGCAGAACAGCATGCAGCGACTGGCGGTGGGCGATGAGGCCGAAGTGGTGATCGATGGCGTACCCGGCAAGATCTTCAAAGGCAAGGTAACCGCCGTGGTTCCGGCCATTGCCGCCGGTAACGTGCAGGCCAACGCCGGTCTGCTGGATCAAACCACTGCGGTGCGCCCGGGTCGTCTGCCGGTGGTTATCTCCATCACCGACCCCGAGTGGGCCAAGTATCAGGTAATAGCAGGCTCCAGCGGGCAGGCTGCCATCTATACCCACTACTTCCACCATGTATCTGTGATGCGCAAAGTACTGCTGCGCATGGCAAGCTGGATGAACTACATCTTCCCGTTCCATTGATCAGCACCCAAGCACCCTGCGGGCCGGCATCATGCCGGCCCGCTGTTTTTGTGACGGCAAGCACCCTATAATGGCGCCATCTTGCACCACCCCACATCGACATACCCAAGCCTGCATGTTCGTTCTCAGACCCTATCAGACCGACGCCGTCAATGCCGTGATCAGCCACTTTCGCCAACACCCGGATCCCGCCGTGGTAGTGCTGCCAACTGGTGCCGGCAAGAGTCTGGTGATTGCCGAGCTGGCCCGCAAGGCGCGCGGTCGGGTGCTGGTGCTGGCCCACGTCAAGGAGCTGGTGGAGCAGAACCATGCCAAGTACGAGGCGTGGGGGCTCAAGGCCGACATCTTCGCCGCCGGTCTGGATCGCAAGGAGGCAAGCGCCCAGGTGGTGTTTGGCTCGGTGCAGTCGGTAGCGCGCAATCTGGCTGCCTTCGACGGGGCGTTTTCGCTGCTGATCATCGACGAGTGCCATCGGGTCTCGCTCGATGACGACAGCCAGTACCATCAGGTGATCGACCATCTCAAGGCTGCCAATCCGGCCCTCAAGATCCTCGGCCTCACCGCGACCCCCTATCGGCTCGGGCTGGGCTGGATCTACCGGCGCCACTACCACGGCATGGTCAAAAGCCACGGCGAGCGGCTGTTTGGCGACTGCGTGTTCGAGCTGCCCTTGCGTTTTATGGTCAAAAACGGCTACCTGACGCCGCCGCGCATGGTGGATGCCCCCATCGTCCACTACGACTTCAGCAAGCTGGTGGCGCGGGAGAATGGCCTCTTTAGCGAGGCGGATCTCAACGGCGAGCTCAAACGCCAGCAGCGGGTCACCCCCCATATCCTGAGTCAGGTGCTGGAGTATGCCGCCGACCGGCAGGGGGTGATGATCTTCGCCGCCACCGTCGAGCACGCCCGCGAAATTCACGGCCTGCTGGGCGCCAGAGGCCAGCAGGCGGCCCTTATCACCGGCGAAACGCCGGGGCCGGAGCGCGATGCCCTCATCAACGCCTTCAAGGCGCGCGAGCTCAAGTTTCTGGTCAACGTGGCGGTGCTCACCACCGGCTTTGATGCCCCCCATGTCGATCTTATCGTGATGCTCAGGCCCACTGAGTCGGTCTCCCTCTACCAGCAGATCGTCGGGCGGGGCCTGCGTCTCTCGCCGGGCAAGAGCGATTGTCTGGTGCTCGACTATGCGGGCAACAACTTCAACCTGTTCGCCCCCGAAGTGGGGGAGCCCCGCCCCCACGCCGGTACCGAGCCGGTACAGGTGCCCTGCCCCGCCTGCGGCTTTGCCAACACCTTCTGGGGCAAAACCGACGAGGATGGCAAGGTGATCGAGCACTACGGTCGCCGCTGTCAGGGGCTGTTTGAAGATGATGAGGGCAACCGCGAGGAGTGCGACTACCGCTTTCGCGCCAAGATCTGCCCCGGCTGCGGTGCGGAGAACGACATCGCCGCCCGCCGCTGCCAGAGCTGCGATCAGCTGCTGGTGGACCCTGACGACAAGCTCAAAGAGGCGCTCAATCTCAAGGATTGCATGGTGATCCGCTGCGCCGGGCTAACCCTCACAGCCGGGCGCGGCAAACAGGGGGAGCGGCTGGAGGTGACCTACCACGATGAGGATGGGCTGACCCTCAGTGAATACTTCGGATTTCACTCCCCGGGCGCACGGCGCTTGTTTCAACAGCACTTTGTGCGTCATCATTGGCCCGCCCCGGGGCTGGAGCCTGAATTTACTACCCTGGCGAGCGTGCTGGCCGCGCAAAGCCAGTTCCGTCATCCGGATTTTGTCATCGCCCGCAAATCGGGTCGCTTCTGGCAGATAAAAGAGAAAATTTTTGATTATGAGGGTCGCTATCGTACCGCCAACTCGATGACATGATGGCGACCGGCATACATGGCATGAATTGCGTTATCCCGTCGATCCCGCATCGGCTGGTTGAATTATCAGGGTCGGCACCACTGCCGGGCCCTTCGTCACGTTAGAGGATGTTATGCAGCGGCTGTTGATTGGTTTTTGTGCTCTCTTTTCTTCTCTGGCGGCTCATGCCGCCCCGCTGACGCCCCCTCAGGGTGGCCAGTACGCCATCATGGTGCAGGGCAATAACGGCGTCGAGTTCGCCCGCCACGCCGATCAGATGATCGCCCCCGCCTCCACCATGAAGGTGCTCACCGCGCTGGCGGCCCGCCTCGAGCTGGGTGCCGATTTCCGCTTCGCCACTGACATTCAGGCCCAACCGGGTGCCAAACAGGGTGACACCATCAACGGCGATATCTGGATCAACTTCGTCGGCGACCCCACCCTCTCCCGCATGGATCTGCTGGCCCTGTTCAAACAGCTCGGCGTCACCAGCATCAAGGGCAATGTCTACGTCAACACCGGCGCCTACAACGGCTACGAGCGCGGCAACGGCTGGTCGTGGGGGGATCAGACCCTCTGCTTCGCCGCTCCTGTCTCCTCAGTCATCATCGACAAGAACTGCGCCTACGGCACCATCACTGCCACCCAGATTGGCAAACCGGCGGTCGGCAACGTGGCCACCGGCGTCCCCATCGGCATCGGTGCCGACAACGTGGAGGTGATGAGCTATGGCGACATGGCGCGCCAGTTCTGCGCACTGGAAGTGGACATGGCCAAGGGCAACTTCTACGAGCTCAAGGGCTGTATCACCCCGAACAAGGAGCCGCAGGGGCTGCGTTTCGCCATCCACGACGTGGAAGCCTGGGGCTGGGACAACATCCGCTGGGCGATGAACCGGGCCGGTATCAAGCATGATGGCCTGCTGCGGGTCACCCACAAGGCCCCTGAAGGGGCAGAGACCCTCGGCACCCACTACTCGGTCTCCCTGCCGGTGATGCTCGCCAAGATGCTGAAGAAATCGGACAACCTCTACGCCGATACCTTCCTCAAAACCGTGGGCCGTCACTACTACAACAAGCCGGGCAGCTATCGCAGCGGCACCATGGCGGTGCGCGCCATCCTGACCAAGAACGGCATCGATCTGGGCAATGCCACTCTGGCAGACGGCTCCGGTCTTTCCGCTCACAATCTCATCAGCGCCCGTCAGATGATGTCGGTGCTGAACTTCATCCAGAAAAATGATGCCGAGCTTGGCCTGATCAAGCTGCTGCCAAGCTCTCAGGTGGATGGCACCCTGGCGTGGCGCCGCAGCGTCACCGCCCCCATGATGAAGAACAAGGTCCACGCCAAGACCGGCACCATCACCGGCACTTCCAACCTGGTGGGCTTTATCGACACTGCGGGCGGCCAGCGCAAGGCGTTTGTGATGTTCCAGCGTGGCCTGTCCCAAGATCCGGCCACCCATGAGCGCTACCGTGCCAGCAAGGCGCCGTGGCCCTGGACTGTGTTCGAGAAGGGGGTGCTGGAGAGCATCTATCAGCAGCAGCCGATCCAGATCGCCGATGAGAGCTGAGCCAATAGGCCCGCTCGAATCACGGTATCGATAATTTCGGCTTCAAGTCGCCACGAGGCAGGGCTATGCTGTTGCCTGCCTCATTTCAACGGCCATACATAAACGGCTTAAAAAACGGAGAGAAAATATGTTTGCAGTGATTTTTGGTCGCCCGGGTTGCCCCTACTGTGTCCGTGCCGTACAGATCGCCGAGCAGCTGACCGAACAGCGCGATGACTTCAAATTCCGCTACGTGGATATCCATGCCGAAGGGATCACCAAAGAAGATCTGGCCAAGAGCGCCGGCAAGCCGGTCAATACCGTGCCGCAGATCTTCCTGGATGAGCAGCACATCGGTGGCTGCACCGATTTCGAAGCCTACGCCAAAGCGAATCTGGGTCTCTACCAGTAATTCTTGCGGGTCATCCCGAGCGGGTTGACCGCCAGAGCGTATAAAAAAATCCGGCGCCATCAGGCGCCGGATTTTTTTATGGGCAACACGCACACATCATTCCCGATCAGGGAGTCACAGACTGGGGTCAGGGAGTCACAGACTGGGCGGCAAAGCGCGCAATGATGGGGTTGTGATCCGAACTGTCGGTCGCCGGTGAACTCACCTCAACCAGGTCCAGATTGCGGTAGTAGAGGTGATCCAGCGGGCGACCGAAGGCGGTGCGGCGCAGGTCAGGCACCGGCAGGGCCTCTTGCAGCCCCAGCTCGTCCACCAATTTATTCAGCCAGAACTGGCGCTTGTCGCTCCAGGTATTGAAATCACCGGCCAGGATCACCGGCCCCTGATGGCGGCGCACCAAGGCAGTCAAATCGTTGAGCTGCTCGCGGAAGGTAGCCATCCCCAGCTCGAAATTGACCGCATGGATATTGATGACCATGACGCCGTCAGGATCGCCCTGCAGCGGATAGAGGCTCACCAGCCCGGATTTGGGGATGCGCAGCAAAGGCTCGGGGGAGCGCACGCCACAGACGAACGCCTGCGGGGTCTTGGCCACCGTCATCACCCCGAACGAGACGCCGCCCTGGGTGAAGGCTTGCAGCTGTTGCCACTGGAAATCACCGGCGCGCAGCCAGTCGAGCATATCGGGACGGGTGGCCGACTCTTGCAGCAGCACCAGATCCTGCCCCTTGGCATAACTGTCCATCCCCTCGCGCCAGTTCTTGCGCTGGCCCTTGTAGAGATTCCACACCGTCACCCCGAATTCACGGGGCAGCGCCGTGGTCGCCAACGCTACCAGCGGCGGACGCTGGCAGTCGAGTCCCGGCACAATCCCTTGAGCTGTGACCAGATGGTTCTGATCCGGCACCTCAAAACAGCCTACCAACCCCAGGGTCAGCAGGGAGGTACCAAGAATGCGATAACTATTTTTCATTGGCTAACAACCGCCCGCCTTTGCTTTTTGTTGAGACCATCACAAACGTCATTCACGCCGACTAAGCTGATAGTCCCTGTTCCACCCAACCAGAAGGACCTTGTCTCATGGCGAAAGAACTTCGGTACAACGTGACGTTTTATGATCAACAAGGAAATTGTCATCAAGTGGAGCTGTCCACCGTCTATCAGATAAGACGGGACCCTCAATGCGATCTCTGCCTGTTTGACACCCTGCAATATGTGGGCTCGGAAGAGATGCTGGAACGCATGATACGGCAAAAAACCGGGCTTGAGCAGGAAATATCCATCATCAATGCCCGGCTGATTTAATCAGGCACTCACCGGAACCGGGCGGGATTTGCCCTGTTCGTCGATGGCGACATAGGTGAAGATCCCCTCGGTCACACAGTAACGCTGGGCATCGTTTTCCCGCAGTACCGGCTTGACCCACACCTCCAGCTTGAGCTTCATGGAGCTGCGGCCGATCTTCATGCAGCGGCCGTAGCAGCAGACCACATCGCCCACCTTGACCGGACTGTGGAAGGTCATGCCTTCGACGGATACGGTACAAATACGTCCTTTTGCCAGCTCCTTGGCCATAATGCCCCCACCTATATCCATCTGGGACATGATCCAGCCACCAAAGATGTCACCATTGGGGTTGGTATCGGCTGGCATTGCCAGGGTTCTCAGCAACAACTCCCCATCGGGGTGACGTTTTGTATCTACCATCATTACCGCCTCTCTCTCATGGATGGCGGCATGATAGGGGGCGATCCCCCCCTTGGCAAACCTCAATTGCCCGAGGCGGCAAGCTCGGCAAACCAGTGGGCCGGATCGGGCCAGCGATAGTTGAATCCCATCTGCTGGCAAATCAGCTGGCCGTCGATGGGCTGAAATTCACCGGCAGGCTCGATAAAGACCGGTACGGGTAGCCCCTGCTGGCGAGCCGCAAAGGGATAAAACTGCTCGCGGCGCGGATGCACCGGCGCGCTCAGGTTGAAAACATCCCCGTCCTTGCCCTGCTCAAGCAGCAGCATGCAAGCCGCCACCACATCGTCCAGATGGACCAGATTGACCGACTGGGCGCCACCATCCAGCGTCTTGCCCGCGAGGAAACGGCCGGGATGGCGATCCGGGCCATAAAGGCCGGAGGGGCGCACTATCATCACCGACTCGAAACCGTCCGCCAGCACCGCCTGCTCCGCCGCCAGCATCCGCTCACCACGGGCATGGCGCGGTTTGGGCTGTTCACCCTCCTGCTGCCCCGCGCCCCATACCGAGGTGGCGCTGACAAACAGCACCCGCCGGGTGCCATTCGCTTTGGCCAACGCGCAAGCCCTTGCCACCGCCTGCGGATAGTCATCGGTCTTGCTGGGCGGTACGCAGATAACCAGCGATTCGCAGGGGATGGGCCACGCATCCGACATATGGGCAGAAATCGTCAGCGGATAGGCATCGATCCCCTCCCCCTGCAGACGGGTCGCCTTCTCGGCGCTGCTGACCGTCACCGCAACCTGCTTGCCTGCCGCCAGCAGGGCCCGCGCCAGCGGCAGCCCCAGCCACCCCGCCCCCAGAATGCCGATCGTCCCGGCGAAATGTTGCTCTGTCATCGTCCCTTCTCCTGCTTGACGCTATTTGCCCCGCAGCTTACCTGCCTTGGTAGGAAAAGGAAGCCTTGGCTTGCAGATATATAAATGCCGACAATGTGGTGGTACATGCTTCCCATTCGCTAACAATATCAGTAATTAAAATACTATATCTGACCTATACGATCATTTGTTAATCTTTAAAGAAAACCGGTTGTGTGACATTGTCATTTTCAAAACATCTATATTCTTAGCCTCACATACCCTCCTAATTTCATCTTCATGAGCAGAGGAAATTCTAGCACCTAAAATAACATGTTTTGGTTTTGGCATACTATAAGGCATTTCTTTTTGGAAAATCATATTCCCAAACACAAGCCTCCATTCTTTTTCATAAGCCCACTCTGTACTTTTCATCAGGGCAACTTGATTAAGATAAAGAACATTATTAGTGGTTTTATTTTTACCAAAAACGTTACTGGCATCAAACATTTCATCTGAATAAATAACAGGGTAGATTGAACTTGCTCTTAGATCTTCCTTTCCTAATTCGTAAAAATCATAACCTATACAAAAACCAGTATGATAACTGGCATAATGCGACCACATTAATATTGATTTTGGATTTTCAGAAAAACAACAAATCTTGAACATTTGCTTAAAACCTTCAGATGTTTCTCTCACAAGGTTTTTTGCTCTATCTTTCATTACAGTACGTATAGCTTCTTCACAAGTACGACCATAATCAGGTCTTTCTGGATAACTAAGCTCAAGTAGCTTTACCATTGGATGAGGACTTTCTGCAATTGACTGAACTTGTTCTTCAGTTAACTGCTCTATTAATCCATTCTCTTGAGCCATTGATAAAACTGACTCCCTATTATCAGGATCCAGCTCTATATCATAATGAAATGAGCAATCATAAGGGTCATTAAAATTTTTCGGGTCTGATAACCATATTGTGTCATCCAATAAATTTTTTATAGAGTTATCATTTACCGAGCGATATTTATAAAGAATCTTAGGTATGTGTTCATACTTAAGAGAAATAGCTTTTTTAATTTGCTCTACAGATGTTGTATTGGAAAACACCAACTTCTTATATTCTTCAAACCAATCCATACTCTCCCCTATGACCTAAATAGATAAAGAATTATGTTATTTGCAGCCTTATCAATCATACCAGTACATTAATTCAAATTTTGTTTGCTTTCAATTATTAACAGTCATAATTGCCAGCCCTACTCTGGGATATATAGGTTTCCTGTTTTCTATTTAACCTAAAAAAGCGGGCCAATGGCCCGCTTGGTTATATTTCACTCACTCCATCCTCACACCGGCGGATGGAAATGGCTGGCCTCGCGGGTGGCCATCTCCTCGTAGGTGGCCCACTTCTGCCACGCCACTTGTTGCGCCACCTGCATCAGCCGTTCGGCCTCCTCCGGATGGCTCTGGGCCAGCACCCGATAACGGGTCTCCTCCTGCCGGTATTCAGCGAGGGGGATCGATGGGCGCAGGCTGTCGAGGCTGAAGGGGTTCTGCCCCGCACTGCGCAGCACCGGGTTGTAACGCATCAGCGGCCAGTGACCGGAGGCGACGGCGCGTTTTTGCTGGGTCAGGCCAAACTCCATATCGATACCGTGGGCGATGCAGTGGCTGTAGGCGATGATCAGCGACGGGCCCGGATAGGCCTCCGCCTCACGCAAGGCTTGCAGCGCTTGCTGCGGGTTGGCCCCAAAGGCGATGCGGGCAACATAGACGTTGCCGTAGGAGATGGCCTGCAGCGCCACATCCTTCTTGGCCAGCGTCTTGCCCCCCGCCGCAAACTTGGCGACGGCACCGAGCGGGGTCGATTTCGACATCTGACCGCCGGTGTTGGAGTAGACCTCGGTATCCATCACCAGCACGTTCACATCGCGGCCGGAGGCGAGCACATGATCGAGCCCCGCCGAACCGATGTCATAGGCCCAGCCATCGCCACCGATGATCCAGACCGAGCGGCGCACCAGCTGATCGATGAGTGACAACAGCTCGCGAGCCTTGCCGGATTTCACCTCTTCCAGCCGCTCCCGCACTTGCGCGACCCGGGTACGCTGGGTGCGGATCTCCGACTCCAGCCGCTGCGGGGCGTTGATAAGCGACTCGACCAACGCTTCCCCCAGCTCCCCCTTCATCGCTTCAAGGGCCGCCACCGCCTGACCGTGATGCTGATCGGCGGTGAGACGAAAACCAAAGCCAAACTCGGCGTTGTCCTCGAACAGGGAGTTGGACCAGGCCGGCCCCTTCCCTTCGCCGTTCTTGGCCCACGGCGTAGTCGGCAGGTTGCCGCCATAGATGGAGGAGCAACCGGTGGCGTTGGCCACCAGCATGCGATCGCCAAACAGCTGGGTCAGCAGCTTGAGATACGGGGTCTCGCCACAACCCGCGCAGGCACCGGAGAACTCGAACAGGGGTTCGAGGAACTGGGCACCGCGCACCGTGGAGAAGTCCACCCGCTCGCGGGCAGGCCAGGGCAGGCTCTCGAACCAGCGCAGCGCCTGTTTCTGGCCAGTCAGATGGGGTGCCTTATCCATCATGGTGATGGCGCGCCCGCCCTCGTGTTCCTCATCGGCCCCAGCCCGCACCGGACAAGCTTGCACGCACTGACCGCAGCCGGTGCAATCTTCCGGATAGAGCTGCAAGGTATAGCGGCTGTCGGGGAAGCCCTTGGCGGTGACGGGCACCGACTGCGCGGCCTCGGGGGCTGTCGCCAGCCAGTCCTGATGGTAGAACTTGGCTCGCAGCGCCGCGTGGGGGCAGACAAAGACGCAGTTGCCGCACTGGATGCAGATATCCGAATGCCAAATCGGGATCTCGCGGGCGATATCCCGCTTCTCGAAACGGCTGGTGGCGGTGGGGTAAGTACCGTCCACCGGCAGCATGGAGACGGGGATCAGATCGCCGCGCCCCGCCAGCATCTCGCCAGTGACCCGCTGGACAAACTCGCTGCCACCCGGTGCCAGCGGCAGCGGATAGTCGCTGCTCTGCTCGTCACCGGCCGGGATGGCCACCTGATGGAGATGAGCCAGGGTGTCATCCACCGCCGCGAAGTTGCGCTCGACCACCTCGGGTCCCTTGCGGGCATAGCTCTTCTCGATGCTCTCCTTGATCAACGCAATCGCCTCATCCCGCGGCAAGATACCAGCCAGCGCGAAGAAACAGGTCTGCATAATGGTGTTGATGCGATTGCCCATGCCGTTGCGCTCGGCCACCCGATCGCCGTCAATGCAGTAGAGGCGGATATCGAGGGCGCGGATGCGGGCGCGCAGCCGCTCGGGCAGCTCGGCCCAGACCTGCTCAGGCTCATAGGGAGCATTGAGCAGCAGGGTCGCCCCTTCGGCGGCATGCTCCAGCAGATCGACCGACTCGACAAATCCCCACTGGTGGCAACCGATAAAGCTCGCCTGCTCGATAAGCCAGGGGGCGTCGATGGGCTCGGGGCCAAAGCGCAGGTGGGAGACGGTGCGCGAGCCCGACTTCTTGGAGTCGTAGACGAAGTAGCCCTGAGCGTGGAACCCCTCCAGCTCGCCGATGATCTTGATGCTGTTCTTGTTGGCGCCGACTGTGCCGTCGGCACCAAGGCCGAAGAAGAGCGCCCGCACCCGACTGGCGGGCTCCAGATCGCCGATGGGGTGCCAGGCCAGACTTAGGCCCGACACATCATCGACAATCCCCACGGTAAAGCGCGGGCGCGGCGTATCGGATGCCAGCTCCTCGAATACCGACGCGCACATGGCGGGGGTGAACTCCTTGGAAGAGAGGCCATAGCGACCGCCACTGAGCCAGGGCAGCCGCTTGATAAGGCCGCGCTGCAAGCCGTCGATCAGCGCGCTCTGCACATCCAGCAGCAGCGGCTCGCCGCCCGCCCCCGGCTCCTTGGTGCGATCCAGCACCGCCATGCGCCGCACGCCCTGCGGCAGCGCGTCGAGCAGCGCCTGTACCGGGAAGGGGCGATAGAGGCGAATGACCAGTACCCCGGTCTTGCGATCCTGCCGGTTGAGCCAATCCACGGTGGTGCGGGCGGTGGCCGCCCCCGAGCCCATCAGCACGATGACATCGGTGGCATCAGGCGCACCGTGGTACTCCACCAGCCGATAGTGGCGGCCGGTCAGCTCGCCCAAGTTGTCCATGCACTGCTGCACCCGCGCCGGTACCGCCTCGTAGAAGGGGTTGACGCTCTCGCGGGACTGGAAATAGGTATCCGGGTTCTGGGCTGTGCCGCGCATCACCGGATGATCCGGGTTGAGCGCCCGCGCACGGTGAGCCCGCACCCAGTCGTTGTCGATAAGGGCCCGAATTTCATCCCGATGCAGGGCGGTGATCTTGTTCACCTCGTGGGAGGTGCGAAAGCCGTCGAAGAAGTGGATAAAGGGCACCCGGCACTGCAAGGTGACGCTATGGGCAACCAAGGCCAGGTCCTGCGCCTCCTGCACCGAGCCGGAGGCGAGCATGGCAAAGCCGGTGCTGCGCGCTGCCATCACGTCCTGATGGTCGCCAAAGATCGACAGCCCCTGCGCCGCCAGCGAGCGGGCCGCCACATGGAACACCGCCGAGGTCAATTCACCGGCGATCTTGTACATGTTGGGCAGCATCAGCATCAGCCCCTGACTGGCGGTGAAGGTGGTGGCGAGCGCCCCCGCCTGCAGGGCGCCGTGTACCGTACCGGCTGCTCCTCCTTCGCTCTGCATCTCCACCACTGTGGGAATGTTGCCCCACAGGTTGGTCTGCCCCTCCGCCGCCCAGGCATCGGCCAGTTCGGCCATGGTCGAGCTCGGGGTAATGGGGTAGATGGCACACACTTCACTCAGCTGGTAGGCCACTCGGGCCGCGGCTTCGTTGCCGTCGACCATGATCAGTTCATGTTTCATTGGGACTCCTCCGGTTGGCGCAGCTCGATGGCGTGACAAGGGCACTGATCATGACAGGCACCGCAGCCGGTGCAGCGCTCGGCATCCACCTGATAGCCCTTGCCCGGCCCCAGCTTGGCGATGGCCTGCTCGGGGCAGCTGCCATAGCAGCCGTCACACTCGAAGCAGTTGCCGCAGGAGTAACAGCGCGCCGCCTCGTAACGGGCGGCCACCTCATCCAGCCCGCCGATGATCTCGCCAAAGTCATCTCGCGCCCACGCCGGTTTGACCGGCTGACTGCTGGCCGGGGCGTGGGTCTGGAACCAGAGTTGCAACTGCTCTGGCCCCACCAGCGGGTAGGAGACCATCTTTTGGTAGTGGCGACCGCGCAGCCAGGCATCCATATGGCGTGCCGCCTTCTTGCCGTGACCGGTGGCAATGGTGACGGTGCGCTCGGAGGGCACCATGTCGCCACCAGCAAACAGGCCCGGCACGTCCGTCATCAGGTTCTCGCCAACCTGTACCACTCCCTCCTTGTTGACCCGTACGCCGGGAATGCTCTCCAGCACCGAAAGGTCGACCTCCTGACCGAGCGCCAGAATGAGGGAGTCCGCTTCGAGGGTTTCAAACTTGCCGGTGGGTACCGGCTTGCCCTCAGCATCCAACGCCATCACCTCCACTTCGATATTGGTGCTATCGAGCTGGCGGATGCTGCGCAGCCAGTTGATCTTGATCCCCTCCTCCTCGGCCTCGTCGGCTTCAAAGGCGTGGGCCGGCATATGGTCCCGGTCGCGGCGGTAGATGATCATTGCCTCTTCAACGCCCAAACGGCGGGCGGTACGGGCCGCATCCATGGCGGTATTGCCGCCACCGTAGATGGCCACCCGCCGTCCCAGTTTGGGTGGCGGCAAGCCCTGCTCTTCGGCCAGACTGGCTTGTTCGAGGAAGCTCACCGCATCGAGGATCTTGCCCGCTTCCCGGGCCGGAATATCGACCCGCTTGGCCAGATGGGCGCCGATGGCCATAAAGACGGCATCAAAGCCCCCCTCGTCACGCTCGCGCAGCACATCCTCCACCTTGTGGTTGAGGGTCAGCGTCACTCCGGCCGCCACGATACGGGCTACCTCCCGATCCAGCACATCGCGGGGCAGACGGTAGGCGGGAATGCCAAAGCGCAGCATGCCGCCGGCAAGCGGCCCCGCTTCGCGGATCTCCACCTGATGTCCGAGCCGGTTGAGGTGCCAGGCACAGGAGAGACCGGAGGGGCCAGCGCCAATGACCAGCACCTTCTTGCCGCTGGCAGGGGCAGGTGGCGCAGGCTGCCAACCACGGGCCAGCGCCTCGTCGCCGAGGAAACGCTCGATGGCGTGGATGGAGACGGATTCATCCACCTGACCGCGGTTGCAGGCGCTCTCGCAGGGGTGGTAGCAGACCCGGCCATGAATGGCGGGCAAAGGGTTCTCTTCGATCAGGGTCTGCCAGGCCGCCTCAAAACGGCCGGCCTGCGCCAAAGAGAGCCAGGCCTGGATATTTTCTCCGGCCGGGCAGGCGTGATTGCAGGGTGGCAGGGCCGGCCGCCAGACGGGTAGCCGGGTACGCACCGGGCCTGTTCCCGTTTTCAGGGAGAGATCCGGCAATGGGGTCATGTCCAGTTGTTTGCTCATACATTGCTTTCTTCTTTTTGTGTGACAGGCCCCACCCGATGGCGCTTGATACCGTGTAGCCGAGGCGGACGGTGGCCGGATGGGGAAGAAGCGAAAGCGTTAGAAACTGGGAACTGAGTCGATAATGGCCGCTTTTTTGTACTGATTAGCGAATCAGGATCAAAAAATGTTGCACTTTATGGTTCATAGAGACCAGAACGTGACTCAAGTAACATCTTCTCCAGCTGACCGCTGGCTTTCAGTTTGGCGAGCCTCCGATTGAAGGTTTTGATCAGCTCTTCAGCGTTGGCGCGCTTGCGGCTGATCAACAGATGACCTTCAACTTTCATCACGGGTTTTGAATGGGTTGCAAAGAGATCGACCGTGCTGGCCGGGTAGAACTGACGCAGGGAGTAGTAGCCGACATCTATGTTCTCCAGGGTCAGGTCGGCGCGGCCGGAGAGCAGCAGATCAAAGCTCTGGCGCAGCCGGGTGACGAACTGCACCTGCAGCGGCACCTGCGCGATGGCTGCAAAAAAATCTGCATTGTAGGTATAGCCACTGACCGCAGCCAGCTTGCGATCCGCCAGATCCTGATAGCCACGCCATTCCAGCGGATCGGACTTGAGATAGAACCAGACGTAGGTCTCGCTCAGGATGGGATCGCTGTAGAGATGGGTTTTGCGCCGCTCGCTCGACTCATACCAGTGGACTGTGCCATCCACTACGCCCTCCTCCGACAAGCGAAAGGCCCGTTTCCAGGGCAGAAACTGGAACTTGACGCTCACCCCCTCACTCTTGAATGCCTCGCTCACCACATGAGGGATTAGCCCCTGATATTTCAGCGTCTCGGAGCAGTAAGGGGGATACTCTCCCGTGGTCAGGGTCAGCTCCTGCGCCCAGAGCCCGTGGCAAAAAAGGCTCCCCGCCAGCAACCAGCTTATTTTCATCCCGAAGCCCTCTTGTTCTCTTTTCCCAACTATAGACCGCCCCCTTGAAAGGATTGCCGGATCGCCGGGGAACCGTTATGTTCCCCTTTTTCCAGGCGATCGCGCCGCGTCACAAGGATATGAAGATGCCCAGGCTAGACAGCATTCACCTCTACCCCATCAAATCGACTGCAGGTATGCCGCTGGCTCGCGCCCGGGTGACCGAAGAGGGACTGGCAGGGGATCGCCGCTACATGGTGGTCAAACCGGACGGCACCTTTATCACCGCCCGTACCCATCCCCAGCTGCAACAGGTCGTGGCCACCCCCATCGAAGGAGGCTTGCAACTGCGCTATCCGGGCTTTGAACCCCTCACCCTGCAAGAGGTCGACTTCAGCCGCGCCCCGCAAGCTACCGGAGTCTGGAGCGACCGTTTCACCGCCCTGCACACCGACCCCAAAGCCGATGGGTGGCTAAGCCGGGTGACAGGGGAGACGGTGCAACTGCTCTGGCTGGGTGAAACCTCTGATCGCTTTCGCGAGAAGACCGGCACCCGGGTCAGCTTTGCCGACGGTTATCCGCTGCTGCTGATAAGCCAGGCTTCCCTTGAGGATCTCAATCTGCGCTCCGATGCGCTGCACCAGATGAGCCAGTTCCGCACCAATCTGGTGGCAAGCAATACCCAGCCCTTCGAGGAGGACAGCTGGGTGCGCATCCGCATCGGCGAGGTGGAATTCAAGGTGGTCAAGCCCTGCAGCCGCTGCATCATGACCACGGTGGAAGCGGGCACCGATCGTTTCAACGCCCTGAAAGAGCCGCTGGCCACCCTTACCCGCTACCGCCGTGGCGAGGATGGCGAGGTCTACTTCGGCCAAAACCTGATCGCCCTGAACGAGGGATGGATTGAGGCAGGCAGCGAGATCGAGGTGCTGGAGCGCACCCGTCCGGTGGTCTATCCCGCCGCCGCACCGAAGAAGCGGGAGCTGGTCTGCGTGGCCCGCGAACCGCTGGCGCGGGATCTGGAGACCTTCTGGTTCGAAGCCGCCGATGGCGAGCCCCTGCCCGACTACCTGCCGGGCCAGCATCTGCCCATCAGCCTCGATATCAAAAACGAGAGGATTCAACGACGCTATACCCTGAGCTCCACACCGGATCACCCGGAGCGTTACGGCATCAGCGTCAAAAAGGTGGAGGGTGGCCGCATCTCCCACTGGCTGCACCAGCAGTTGCAGGTGGGTGATCGGCTGCTGGCCGCCAACCCCGCTGGCGAGTTTCACTTAGGGTCCGAGCGCAACCTCCTGTTGCTCTCCGCAGGCTCCGGCGTCACCCCCATGCTGGCGATAGCCCGCACACTGGCGCTACGCGGGGAGCTGGAAGAGGTTCACTTTATGCACCTGTGCCGCAGCGAAGCGGACATTCCCGCCGCCAGCGAACTGCATGCCATGGCACAGCAGGGGATGACCCTCACCATTATCCTGAGCCAGCCGGACAATCACTGGCAGGGGCTGCAAGGGCGACTCAATGATGAGCATCTGCAACTGGTCAAAGGGTTGGCCGAAAAAGAGGTCTTTATCTGCGGCCCCCACGGTTTTATGGCCGACGCGGCGTCGAAAGTAGCGGCCCTCGGCGTTCCGGCCGCACGGATCAAACAGGAGAGTTTTGGCGGCGCCATTCTCTCGGTGGCCCGCCCCCATCAGGCGGTACAACTGCGTATCGGCGCCCAAGCCTTTACCGGCAACAATCAGGGCACTGTGCTGGATCAGGCCAACAAGCAAGGCGTAGAGCTGCCCTGGAGCTGCCGCGCCGGGATCTGCGGCAGTTGCAAACAGACGCTGATCTCGGGCGAGGTGGATCACCCCGACGCCCCCGCCATCAGTGCCGCCGAGCGGGCAGAGGGCAAAATCCTCACCTGCTGCGCCGTACCGCTCACAGACATCGTCATCAAATAAGGTGATCGAGCCACGAAAAGGCTGGCTGGGCCCCGATCCTGGCCGACCTTTTCCCCCTGTCGACCCGCGGTTCCTCCATTCTCGTCTCTTTATCGCCCCGCCTGCGCAACCATGCCGACGATGACTTCTATACTCACAGCAATAACAACAAAACCCCTCCGACGTAGCGGCCTTTGCCGTCTGACCAAGGGGGTTACCCGGTGAGAATAAGGACGCTCAAACCATGGAACAGAACAAACCCGCCTTTCAACTCAACCTCTTGCTCTCCGTCATCACCCTGATCCTGCTGTCACTGGTGTTTTTCGCCTACAGCTGGGCGGGTAAACAACTGGAAGAGAGTTATCGACAACAATATCTCTCCTACCTGCTGGCCGACGAGCTGCGCCAATCCTCCGATGACCTGACCCGACTCGGTCGCACCTACGTCATCACCAAGGATCCAGCCTACGAGCAGCAGTACATGCGGATCCTGGCCATTCGCAACGGCGAACAGCCGAGACCGGATGGCTACAACCGTATCTATTGGGATTTTGTCGCGGCCAACGGCCAGAATCCTCGCCCCGACAGCAATGTTCGCCGCGGCCTGATCGATCTGATGAAGGATGCCGGTTTCACCGATGCTGAACTCGCCAAGCTCAACGAGGCCAAGAACAACTCGGATGCACTGGTCAACACCGAGGTGGCTGCCTTCAAACTGGTGCAGCAGACGGACGGTGATCTGGCCGCCAACCAGCAGAAGGCCATCGCCATGATGCATGACAAGGCCTATCACCAGAACAAGGGTCGCATCATGTCACCCATCGACGATTTCTACGTGATGATGGAGGGGCGCAACCAGGAGGCGGTCGAGAGTGCCACCACCAATACCGACATGCTGCGCTATCTCTTTATCGCCCTCGGTCTGGTATTGATGTTCTTCCTCTGGCGCACATATCGCTCCCTGCTCGATCTGGTGGGCACCTCGGTCGAACAGCTCAAGACCGATCTCCATCTGCTGGCGGAAGGGGATTTCTCCCGCCCCATCAAGGTGCCCCAAGGCTCGAAAGAGAGTCTGATCGGCCTGCTTGGCACCACACAGAGCACCCTCAAGGGGATCATCGGCAAGGTATCCCACTCCACCGAGGAGTTGTCCAATTCGGCCGACAGCATCGCCCAGATAGCGGAGCAGACCGCCCAGTTCGCCACCGATCAGCAAACCAGTACCCAGACCATGGCCGCCGCCATCGAAGAGCTGGTGGTGAGCATCAGCCACCTCTCCGACAATGCCAGCCATGCAGACGAGCTCAGCAAGGTCTCAGCCGACACGCTGGAGGAGGGCTCCGGGGTCATCAAGGAGACGCTTGGCAGCATCGAGAATATCTCCACCACTGTGGGGGATGCAGCCAGCACCATCGCAGAACTCAACAGCCATACCCAGCAGATCTCGGAGATCATCGGCGTGATCCGCGGCATCGCCGATCAGACCAACCTGCTGGCCCTCAACGCGGCTATCGAGGCGGCGCGGGCCGGTGAGCAGGGACGTGGCTTTGCGGTGGTTGCCGACGAAGTACGCAATCTGGCCAGCCGCTCGGCGGCCTCGACCCAGCAGATCACCGGGATGATCAGCAAGATCCAGAGCGGGGCGGATGCCTCTATCCGCAGCATGGAGAACACGGTCAACAACGTCTCCCGCGGGGTCACACTGGCCAACCAGACCGGGCAGGCAATCGCCAGCATCCAGAGCCACGCCTCCAATCTCACCGGTCTGATGGGAGAGATCAGCCACACCCTGCGCGAGCAGTCCACCGCCGCCAACGAGGTGGTCTCTACCGTCGGCAACATCACCTCCCTCTCGGAACAATCGGGGGACGCAGCCCGCCACGTGTCCCAAGAGGCAGCCAAGCTCAAGCAGCTGTCACGGGTGCTGCGCCAGGAGATGGGGCACTTCAAGCTTTAAAGAAGGCTGCAAAACAAAACGGCTGCCCCAAGGCAGCCGTTTTTTATTCGGGGTTATCCCCTGTCATTCAGTATCTATCAACCACGCAGGGCGGCGATACGCTGCTCGATGGGCGGGTGGCTCATGAACAGTTCGCTCATGGAGCGCTTGCCGTTGATGCCAAAGGCCATCATGGAGCCTTCCAGCTGCGGCTCGGCACCGCGGGAGAGGCGCTCAAGGGCGGCAATCATCTTGTCGCGACCGGCCAGCTTGGCGGCACCGGCATCGGCACGGAACTCGCGCTGACGGCTGAACCACATGACGATGATGGAGGCCAGAATGCCGAACAACATCTCCAGCACAAACACGGTGATCATGTAGGCAAAACCACCGGTGCTGCTGCTCTCTTCCTCGTTGTTGGAACTGAAGAAGTTGCTGATGACGCCAGCCACGATGCGGGCGAAGAACATCACGAAGGTGTTCACCACCCCCTGGATCAGGGTCAGGGTCACCATGTCGCCGTTGGCAACGTGGCTCACCTCGTGGGCCAGTACCGCTTCCGCCTCGTCACGGCTCATGCTGTAGAGCAGGCCGGAGGAGACCGCCACCAGCGAATCATCTCGGCGGGCGCCGGTCGCAAAGGCGTTCATCTCGGGAGAGTCGTAGATCCCCACTTCCGGCATCTTGATACCCGCTTCGCGGGCCTGACGGGCAACAGTGCTCACCAGCCAGTGCTCGGTCTCGTTACGAGGTTGCTCGATGACCTGGACGCCATAGCTGCGCTTGGCCATCCACTTGGACATCAGCAAGGAGATAAAGGAACCCCCAAAACCGAACACGGCACAGAACATCAACAGCCCGGAAATGCTGGACTTGTTGATCCCCAGAACCGAGAACAGGATATTGAGTACCACCCCCAGCACCAGCATGACGGCCAGGTTGGTCACCAGGAATAGCATAATTCGCTTCATATAGACTCCTTGTGAGAATTAAAGACACGGAGATAGATCACTCGACCTCCCTATCTCCATGTTATGGATGAATTTTAGGGAGACTCGATGAATGTTCGCTGAATGTGACGTCACAAGAGCGGAGAGATATCAAGCCGCCCCTGCAAATCAGCCTCAAATGGATTGTTTATAAAGGGAATTTCCCCCAGAAACGGGGCCGGTAACATCCCCCTCAGGGTGTCCAGATTTTCCTGATAGTGGCTCATGGCACTGTGAAGGCGATTAATAACCCATCCCGCCACTGGCAACCGATCGTTGCGAATGGCAGCAAAGGTGAGCAGTGCATGGTTGAGACAGCCCAGTTTGGCCCCCACCACCAAAATCACCGGCATGTTCTCCTGCTTCACCCAATCCGACAGCAGATGCTTGCGATCCAGCGGCAGATACCAGCCCCCCGCCCCTTCCACTACTGCAAGCTCGGCCCCTGCCTGTTCAATCTTGCGCAGCCCCTCGCTCAGCCCCTGCATGGTAATGGGCTGGCGCGCCTCGCTGGCAGCGATATGGGGCGCAATCGGCGGCTCATAGGCAAAGGGATTGACCACCTCATAAGGCAGCTGAACACTCGCCGCCTCCTGCAACAGAACAGCGTCGAGGTTGCGCAATCCATCGGGTGTTCGGGCACACCCTGCCGAGATAGGCTTGTAGCCGGCACAGCGGATCCCCTGTGCGCTGAATTCGCGCAGCAGAGTGCGTGCCACCAGCGTCTTGCCCGCATCGGTATCTGTGCCGGTGATAAAGAATGATTTCATATGGTTCTCTCCTTGGCAGGGAGTGGCTCACTGCCCTGCACACACTGCAATTCCCGGCGCTCAGCGAGGCTTGCTGAGGCGACCGAGACACACCCGATAACTGGCGACCAACCTGCCACCGGGCTGGCGAAATGCTTCATATGCCTGAGCCAGCTGCTGCAATCTGGCGCGACCGCTCAGACCGGCTGGGGCGGCGCCCCCTTGATTGTCGTTGATCTGATTGGCCCCAATCCCCTTGAGATCGCGCAACAACTGCGGCAATTCAAGATAGGCGAGATCCCAGGTGATACAACGCAGCTCGGGAGCAGATACCCCGGCGCTAGCCAGCGCCTGCTCCAATTGTGGCAGGCTGAGGAAGCGATTGACATGGGCGCGACCATCAAGCTGCTGCCAGGCGGCTCGCAACTGCCAGAGCGACTCATCGAGCAGGGTCGAGAAAAAGATCTGGCCGCCCGGTTTGACCACCCGAAGCAGCTCGCCAAAAGCCTGGGCCGGACGCTCGCACCACTGCAACGCCAGACTGGAGAAAACCCAGTCGAACGAGTTATCGGCGAAAGGAAGCTGCTCCGCATCGCCGCAGAGCAGGCGAGCACCGCTGCCACGCAAGGCGGCCTGCGCCAGCATGCCGGGGGCGAGATCAAGCCCCACCAGCTGGTGACAACGGTTCGCCAGTTGGGGCAAGAAAAAGCCGGTGCCGCAGCCCAGATCCAGCCCGCTCACCGTCAGATCAGTGCCAACCAGCCTGTCTGGCATCCATTCCAGCAGCGCCTGACCCACCTCCTGCTGAAAGCGGGCATGGGCATCGTAATGACGAGCGGCGGCGCCGAAACGGCGAGCAAGCTGCGCCTTGTCGACCGTTTGAAAACGCTCAGCCATAGTGAGCCTCCCCAAGCGTTGTAACTGAAGGGCTGACCCCCAAGGCATCGAGCAGGCGATCCACATCCCGCTCGCGGTGGGCTGCACTCAGAGTAATGCGCAGCCGGGCCGTACCGACCGGCACAGTGGGCGGGCGGATGGCGCTCACCCAGACGCCGCGCTCCCGCAGCCGTTCAGCCAGTTGCAGAGCGGTGCTGCTCTCCCCCACCAGCAGCGGCTGGATGGGGGTATCGCTCGCACCGAGTTGCCAACCCAACGCCTCTGCCCCTTGCCGGAAGCGGGCGATGAGCTTACCAAGATGGGAGCGGGCCTCATCGGCGGCACGCACCAGCTCGATGCTCTTGCTGACTGCGCAAGCCTGCGCCGCCGGCATATGGGTGCTGTAGACATAGTGGCGGGCGAAGTTGACCAAATACTCCACCAGCTCGCGGCTGCCGCCGACAAAAGCGCCAGCCACACCAAGCGCCTTGCCAAAAGTGCCCATCTGGATGTGTACGCTGGCCGGATCTACCTCCTGCGCCGCCAGAGTGCCGCTCCCCTCGGGCCCCATCACGCCGAGACCATGGGCATCGTCGATCATCAGCCAGTTGCCGCTCCGGGCGGCGAGGGTTGCGAGCTCACCCCAGGGGGCCTGATCCCCGTCCATGCTGAACACCCCTTCCGAGACAATCAATCCGCGATTTGGCTCAAGCTGCCGTTCAAGGGCAGCCATATCGTTGTGGGCAAAGCGCTTCATCTTACAGGGGAGCTGACTGCCCATCTCCTGCAAAGAGGCGTGGTTGAGTTTGTCCTGCCACAGCAGATGCTCCTTGCCGAGCAGCGCTTTGAGCACCGCCTGATTGGCCGAAAAACCGCAGTTGAACAGCAGCACCGCCTCCACCCCGAGCCACTCGGCCAGGGTCTCCTCAAGCTGTTGGTGGGCACGGCTGTAACCGGTCACCAGCGGCGAGGCGCCGGAGCCCGTGCCATAACGCTCAATCCCCGCGTTGAAGGCGGCCTTGATGGCGCCGTGATCCGCCAGTCCCAGATAGTCGTTGGCGGAAAAGTTGAAGTATTCGCGCCCTGCAACCCTGAGCCGCCCGCCACTCGCCCCGTCGGTCGCGATGCGGTTGCGCAGCAGACCCACCTGCTCGCGCTCGGCCAGCGCCGTGCCCAACCCAAAGGGGCCCGTTACTGCTGGGCCAGTCATGACCGCACGACCCCTGCTCGGGGGCGGGTGGCGTCATAAAACATTTCGGCAGGTTCACTCTGGCGGCTCACCTCGGCCAGCAGCTCCTCTTCTTGAACCTGATCCGGCTTCTGGGCCCGCTGGGCGGGACGAATGCCGAGCCGCTTGAACAGCTGCATGTCGCTGTTTTCGTCCGGGTTGGGGGTGGTCAGCAGTTTGCAGCCGTAGAAAATGGAGTTGGCCCCCGCCATAAAGCACATGGCCTGCATCTGCTCGTTCATCTTTTCTCGCCCGGCGGAGAGACGCACATGGGAGGCGGGCATCATGATCCGCGCCACGGCGATGGTGCGGATAAATTCGAACGGATCGAGGTTCTCCTCGTTCTCCAGCGGCGTCCCCTTTACCTTGACCAGCATGTTGATGGGCACACTTTCGGGGTGACGGGGCAGGTTGGCCAGCGCCATCAAGAGGCCCGCCCGATCTTTCGCCTGCTCGCCCATGCCGACGATGCCGCCGGAGCAGACCTTCATGCCCGCGCCGCGCACATGCTCCAGGGTATCGAGCCGGTCCTGATAGGTGCGGGTGGAGATGATATCGCCGTAGAACTCCGGCGAGGTGTCGAGGTTGTGGTTGTAGTAATCGAGCCCCGCGGCCCCCAGACGCGCCGCCTGATCGGCGGTGAGCATCCCCAGGGTCATGCAGGTCTCCATCCCCAGCCCCCGCACCTCCTCAATCATCCGGATGATGTAGGGCATGTCCTTCTCTTTGGGGTTGCGCCAGGCGGCCCCCATGCAAAAGCGTGACGAGCCGTTGGCCTTCGCTTCACGGGCCCGCTCCAGCACCTTTTCCACCTCCATCAGCCGCTCGGCCTCAAGACCGGTGTGGTAACGGGCGCTCTGGGGGCAGTATTTGCAATCTTCCGGGCAGGCGCCGGTCTTGATGGAGAGCAGGGTGCTCACCTGCACTTCGTTCGGGTCGAAATGGGCACGGTGGACGGTCTGGGCCTGAAACAGCAGATCGTTGAATGGCAGGGCAAAGAGATCCTGAACCTCGGACAGGGTCCAGTCGTGACGAAGGGCGTGACCGCCCGCGGTGAGAGCATTCATACATGGCTTCCGGTTGTTATTAGTGGGATCCTGCGCCCGCCATCTTAGGATGGACGGCTACAAAACCCGCCGCCGGGCCCGCGCGCTCAAGGTGATGCGCAGTGCCAAGTGGCTGAAATTGTTGGCTAGTGTAGAGAGCACGCGTAGACTGTCAACGCCGACCAGATCAAACCAATTGACAACAGAGCAACAAATGACCACTCAAGAATTCGACCTGCACCACATCTGGCACCCCTATACCTCACTCACTCACCCCCTGCCTTGCTATGAAGTGGCCAGCGCCAAAGGGGTGACCATCACCCTCAGCGATGGCCGCGAACTGGTGGATGGCATGAGCTCCTGGTGGGCTTGCGTGCACGGCTATCAGGTGCCGGAGTTGGACGCTGCTGCCACCGCACAGCTCGGCAAGATGTCCCACGTGATGTTTGGCGGGCTGACCCACGCCCCGGCGGTCGAGCTCTGCCGCAAGCTGGTGGAGATCACTCCGAAGGGGCTTGATCGGGTATTTCTGGCCGATTCCGGCTCGGTGGCAGTGGAAGTGGCGCTCAAAATGGCGCAGCAGTACTGGCATGCCAAGGGGACGCCCAGAGCCAAATTTGTCGCCCTGCGCAGCGGCTATCACGGCGACACCTTTGGCGCCATGAGCGTCTGCGATCCCGATGGTGGCATGCATGAGCTCTACAAGGGATTCCTGCCGGAGCACCATTTTGTCGATGCGCCCAGCTGTCGCTTCCACGCCGAGTGGGACGAGCAGTGCGTGGTGGAGCTGGCCACACTCATGGCAGATCATCACGAGGAGATCGCCGCCATCGTGCTTGAGCCCATAGTGCAAGGCGCTGGCGGCATGCGCTTCTATCACCCCCGCTATCTGCAGTGGGTACGCGCCCTGTGCGACGAGTTCGGCGTGCTGCTCATAGCTGACGAGATTGCCACCGGCTTTGGCCGCACCGGCCAGCTGTTTGCCTGCGACTGGGCGGGGATCAGCCCCGACATCATGTGTCTGGGCAAGGCGCTCACCGGCGGCTACCTCACCCTCTCGGCGACCCTGACCACCGAGCAGGTCGCCCGCACCATCTGTGACGGCAAGGCCGGCGTCTTTATGCACGGCCCCACCTTTATGGGCAACCCGCTTGCCTGCGCGGTGGCCAACGCCTCCATCGCTCTGCTGCTGACCTCACCTTGGCAGGAGCGGGTGCGCGCCATCGAGCATCAGTTGCGTACCGAGCTGGTAGAGCTGACCCTGCACCCGGCGGTCGCGGATGTGCGAGTGCTCGGCGCCATCGGGGTGGTGGAGATGAAAGAGCGGGTGGATGTAGCGCGCATCCAGCGCAAGTTTGTCGAACTGGGCGCCTGGATCCGCCCCTTTGGCAAGCTGGTCTACCTGATGCCCCCGTTCGTCATCACCCCTGAAGAGCTGCGGGTATTGACCGGCGCCATCCGTCAGGCCATCACCGAAGGCGAGTTTTAAGGCATGCAGCGGGCGGCCATCGCAGCCGCCCGTTTGACTACCGGCATTTGATATATAAAAAGGGCAACTTTATCCACTTCAGTGCAGTTTCACTTGCCGTAATGTGAGCAAAACACCAGACCTGAGGCCCCAAGAGGGGTAAACTGCTGCGGTTTTACCATCAAGAAAGACTGCTCATGCGCCTCTCCATTGCTGCCAAAATCAACTTTTTCCTGCTCTTCATCTTCTCCATGGTACTGGTCTTCTCCGCAGCCTATCAGGCGGTGCGCGAGCGCGATCTCATCCTGACCCTCATCAAGGAGCAGAGCCGCGAGCAGACCGAAGCCTATTTCGACGGCCTCAACATGCTGATGCTGACCGGCAAGATGGATGCCCGCGATACCCTACGCGGCAAGTTTCTCGACCACGCCCATGTGGAGGATGCCCGCATCGTCCGTGGCGACGCGGTGAGCAAACAGTTCGGGCCGGGACGGGAGACAGAGCAGGTAAAGGATGAGTTTGATGAGCTGGCTCTGGCGGGCAAAGGGAGTCTGGAGGTGGTGCACAACGGCATGCACAGCCGTCTGGTGGTGACCCGACCGCTGCTGGCCAAGAAGGATTTTCGCGGCACCGACTGCACCAGCTGTCATCTGGTGCCGGAGAATACCGTGCTTGGTGCGGTGCGCTTTGACTACTCCCTCGATTCGCTGTTTACCCGGGTCGAGCAGAATATTCTCACCTCGGCGCTCATTCTCACCGGCATCTTCGGGATGGGACTGCTGCTGACCCTCTGGGTCATCCGCACCTGGATCGTGCGCCCTCTCAACCAGTTGACCCGCTCCATGGAAGAGGCCACCGACCTGCACGACTTCGGCCACCGGCTGGAGGGGGATGACGGCGACGAGATTGGCCGGGTGGCGGTGGCCTACAACCAGATGCTCGACAGTGTGGAGCGACAGCTCGGCAAGCGACCGCTCGGCGGCAAGCCGGGAGCTCGCCCTGGCGAATAGCGGACCACACCACCCGGCATCGGCTAACCGGTGTAATAGAACAGCAGACAAGCAATAAGGATCAGCAGCAGGATCGCCAGATTGACGTGATAGGCATCATCCCTGCGCCGACTGCGCCGCCGCTCCAGCAGCAGTACAGCTAGGGTCAGCAAGCTGCAACCCCACAGGCCATGCACCAACCAGGGAGTGAGTGCGGGATCCCAGTAATCGCGTACCTTGATGCCGCCGTAAACCAGAAAACCATATGCAATCTCCGGCCTAGCATAGTGATAGAGCGCAAGCAGCACGATAAAACCGCACCAGCAGATCAGCACCATTGCTCGCAACAGTCGTGTCAGCCAATCCGGCCCTTGTCGCCGCTCTTTCACTCGCATCTCCTGTCCCGAGGGAACCCTGCTTGGGTGAACCATGCTGAAAACCCCACCAGAGTCCGACATTTTTGCTTGTTTATCAAACCCGCGCGGGTAAGATTGACGGCTTAGTCTGCCATGGTGGGCCATCTGTGCCCGGGCCAGACTCCCTAGTGTTGCAAATAGCGCTGCAAGAACAAGCTGGAGACAATATTTCGATGACGCACGCATCCGTAGTTGATGTGCTGACCGGTAAATATGCGGTTGGCACCACCCTGACTGTACGAGGGTGGATCCGGACTCGCCGTGATTCCAAGGCGGGGATCTCATTTTTGGCCATTTCCGATGGCTCCTGTTTCCATCCGGTACAGGCCGTCGTCCCCAATACCCTGGCCAATTACGAGAATGAAGTGCTGCGTCTGACCACCGCCTGCTCCGTGGAAGTGACTGGCATCATCGCCGAATCCCAGGGCAGCGGCCAGGCTTTCGAACTGCAGGCCACCGATGTGAAGGTCGTCGGCTGGGTCGAAGATCCCGATACCTACCCGATGGCCGCCAAGCGCCACAGCATCGAGTACCTGCGTGAACAGGCCCACCTGCGTCCGCGCACCAACATCGTGGGTGCCGTGACCCGGGTTCGCCACTGCCTGGCGCAAGCTATCCACCGCTTCTTCCACGAAGAGGGCTTTGTCTGGGTTGCGACCCCGCTCATCACCGCCTCTGATACCGAAGGGGCCGGCGAGATGTTCCGTGTCTCTACCCTGGATCTGGAAAACCTGCCGCGTACCGACGCCGGCAAGGTGGACTACAACGAAGATTTCTTCGGCAAAGAGGCCTTCCTGACCGTATCCGGCCAGCTGAACGCCGAAACCTATGCCTGCGCCCTCTCCAAGGTCTATACCTTCGGGCCGACCTTCCGCGCTGAAAACTCCAACACCAGCCGTCACCTGGCCGAGTTCTGGATGGTGGAGCCGGAAGTGGCCTTCAACAATCTGGAAGATAACGCCGCCCTGGCCGAAGCCATGCTGAAGTATGTCTTCAACGCCGTCCTGACCGAGCGTCGCGACGATCTGGAGTTCTTTGCCCAGCACGTAGACAAGGATGCCATCGGCCGTCTGGAGCGTTTCGTCGCCTCCGACTTCGCCCAGATTGATTACACAGATGCCATCGAAGTGCTGAAAAACTGCGGCAAGAAGTTCGAGTTCCCGGTCTCCTGGGGCATCGATCTCTCCTCCGAGCACGAACGCTATCTGGCCGAGGAGCACTTCAAGTCTCCGGTGGTGGTGAAGAACTATCCGAAAGATATCAAGGCCTTCTACATGCGCCTCAACGACGACGGCAAGACCGTTGCCGCGATGGACGTACTGGCACCTGGTATTGGCGAGATCATCGGTGGCTCCCAGCGTGAAGAGCGTCTGGAGGTACTGGATGCCCGCCTGGCCGAGATGGGCCTGAAGCAGGAAGATTACTGGTGGTATCGCGATCTGCGCCGCTACGGCACAGTCCCGCACTCCGGCTTCGGTCTGGGCTTCGAGCGTCTGGTGGTTTACGTGACCGGTATGGGCAACGTCCGCGACGTGATCCCGTTCCCGCGAACTCCGCGTACCGCCGAGTTCTGATCAGCGGCATATTGCCACTACATTGCAAAAGCCGTCCTCAGGGTCGGCTTTTTTATTACCCCCGTTATGGGTAATACTCAGAACCAATCGACACAAGGAATGGGTCGTTCATGGGATATCGTCGGCTTCTGACACTCTTGCTGCTCTGGCTCCCCCTGCAATTGCGGGCAGAACCCGTGCACCTGACCACCCTGGAGTGGCCCCCCTATACCAGCCAGCATCTCCCTGATGGTGGCCTTACCGGCCATATCGTCAAGCGTGCATTTGCCGAAGCGGGGCTGGAGGTTCAGTTTGACTTCTACCCCTGGCATCGAGCCATGTTGCTGGCATCCGATCCCGCCCAGCACTACAGCGGCTACTTCCCCAAATACTTCGCCGATGATCTGGATAAACGGTGGCATATCTCCACCAGCGTGGGCAGTAGTGTGCTGGGCATGGCGCAGCAAGCCGGCCCCCCTATCCACTGGCAGCGACTCGAAGATCTCGCTTCCTACCGGATTGGGGTCGTCGCAGGTTATATCAATACCCGTGAATTTGATGCCCTGATGGCCAGCAAGCGCCTCAACACCTTTGCCGTGGACGACGATCACCTCAACCTGCGAAAATTGCAGCGCGACCGGCTCGATCTGGCCGTGATCGACCGGGATGTTTTCTACTGGCTCACCTATCACGATGACAAACTCCACCCCGAACAGCTGCAGTTCAACCCGAAGATCCTCGGGTACAAGAGCCTGCACATCATGTTCCGTCCCGATCAACAGCAACTGCAACAGCGAGTGAACAATGCGCTAGCCAGACTCGATATCAAGCAGCTGAGCGAACAGTATCAGCGTCGCTATCTGCTATCAGCACCCGCCCCCCGATGAGCAGAGTCGCAGAACACCCCATTTGTCAAAAAAGATATCTTTAACCCGTGTTTTTACAGCCTCTTCTCCCCTGACCCGGGCCTTTTTCCACAACTTCCTTACCAACGCCTTCCCCATCACAACGCCTCTGGTTGCACTCTGATGGGCTTGGCCCCGAGTGATACCACTTGGTGACAAAAATGATGTTTTTGTTAGTACGTGGTTTTTAAGTGGTTTAATCAAAAATTCATCGAGTTATTGAAGTAACTCAATTTTTTCACTTTTTCAGGGGAGCAGAATAGCAACTAACCCTTTTGGGCTAAATAAAACAGACAATGACAATTCATGGTTCAGGCTACCCGCGGCAATATGGGTTGAATCACACGAGGTAACGGAATGATCTTGATGGAATTTTTGGTGGTACTCGGCTGCTTGCTGCTGGGTACTCGCTTTGGGGGCATGGGACTCGGTCTCATCAGTGGTATCGGTCTCTTCCTGCTGACCTTCGTCTTCGGCCTGGTGCCGGGCGAACCGCCTGTTCAGGTAATGCTGACCATTCTGGCGGTGATCGGCTGTGCCGCCACCCTGCAGACTGCCGGTGGCCTCAACCTGATGATGCAAGTGGCCGAGCGTCTGCTGCGCCGCCACCCGCAATACATCACTATCCTGGCGCCGCTCACCACCTGGACCCTCACCTTCCTGTGCGGTACCGGCCACGTGGTCTACACCATGTTCCCCATCATCGCTGACATCGCGCTGCAGAAGAACATCCGCCCCGAGCGCCCGATGGCCGTGGCCTCCGTTGCCTCCCAGATGGCCATCTGCGCCTCCCCGGTCTCCGTTGCCGTGGTCTCCATGGTCTCCATTCTGGCGGCAGGTCACGGTATCGGTCAGGCTTACGGCCTGCTCGACATCCTGATGATCGCCATCCCCTCCTCCCTGACCGGTGTCATCGTGGCTGCCCTGTGGAGCCTGCGTCGCGGCAAGGATCTGGACAAGGACGAAGAGTTCCAGGCCAAGATCAAAGACCCGGAGCAGCGCGCCTTCATCTACGGCGGTGGTGAAACCCTGCTCAACACCAAGTTCCCGAAAGAGGCCTACTGGTCTACCTGGATCTTCTTCGCCGCCATCGCTGCCGTGGTATTGCTCGGTGCCAACGAAGGTCTGCGTCCGGTGTTCACCATCAAGGACAAGACCGGCCCGCTCTCCATGAACCTGGTGATCCAGATGATGATGCTGATCGCCGGTGCCATCATCCTGATGCGCTGCAAGGTCAAGCCGGGCGAGATCGCCAACGGTGCCGTCTTCAAGGCGGGTATGGTCGCCATCTTCTCCGTATTCGGGGTTGCCTGGATGAGTGAGACCTTCTTCCAGGCTCACATGCCGCTGCTCAAAGAGACCCTGGCCCATGTGGTACAGGCCCAACCCTGGACCTACGCCCTGGTGCTGTTCCTCATCTCCAAGCTGGTGAACAGCCAGGCAGCCGCCCTCACCGCCATCGCCCCCATGGGTCTGGCGCTGGGTGTCGAGCCGAAGCTGCTGATCGCCTTCCTGCCAGCCAGCTACGGCTACTTCGTGCTGCCAACCTACCCGAGCGATCTGGCCTGTATCGGTTTCGACCGCTCCGGCACCACCCGCATCGGCAAGTTCATCATCAACCACAGCTTCATCATTCCGGGGCTGATCGGGGTGGTGACCTCCTGCTCGCTGGGCTTTATCCTCACCAGCATCCTGCTCTAATCGCAGCGGCGTTTACCACGCTATTGCAATACAGGCCCCCGCTTCGGGGGCCTGCTTTTTTCCCCGCTCCGTTACCTCAACCACTTCCCCGCCGCCATTTCCGGACACTATGCCTTTACCTCTGCCCCCGCCGCTGGGTAGCATGCCCCCTCGTTCACCACCGGAATCTCATCCATGTCTCGCGTCATCCTGCTCTGGAGCGGTGGCAAAGATGCCATGCTGGCTCTCTGTCATGCCCGTCAAGCGGGCCATCAGGTGGTGGCACTGGCCACCTTTGCGCCGCCAGAGCCCCGATTTCTCGCTCACCCCTTGCCGCTGGTGCGCCGTCAGGCGGAAGCCCTCGGGCTGCCCCATCTGCTGGTCACCATAGAAGCGCCGTTCGATCTCGGTTATGAGCGGGAACTGGCACGGCTCAAGGAGGAGTGGCAACTCGATGGCGTAGTCACCGGAGATATCGACAGCGTGGGCGGCGCGCCTAACTGGATCCGCGAGCGCTGCCGCCCGCTTGGGCTCACCGTCCATACCCCGCTCTGGCAGCAATCTCGCCAAGCCTTGCTGGCGGATATGCTGGCCCGCGGCATCGTCGCCCACCTCTCCTGCATCGATACCCGGGTGCTGGCCCCCGAGTGGACTGGACGCCCCCTTGATGCCGCCACCCTCGCCGAGTTGCAGCAGCTGGCAGCAACCCAAGACTTCGATGCCTGCGGCGAGCAGGGGGAGTACCACACCATGGTGACTGACGGCCCGGGCTTTGCCGCCCCGCTGCGCCTCGATGGCTGGCAGGTAGCACGGCAGGATCATCTGGCCTATCTGGCTGAGCCACAGGGGTAACGGCCTCAAGCCATCTGGCGCGCTCGTTCAGGGACGCGCGAAAAATCGAGATAAAAAAAGGGAGGCAACAGCCTCCCGTTTGGAGTGGAGCGGACCAATTTTGAGCGGGCCATGATGACCCGAACAAGGGATAAACCGGCTTATTTCGCCAGCTTGCCCAGCACCCGCTGCAGCAGGCGGATGCGCGGCTCGATGCTGTCCAGCAGCAGGAATTCCGCCTCCGAGTGAAAACCGCCCCCCATGGGGCCGAAACCATCGAGGGACGGCACCCCCGCGGCGGCGGTAAAGTTGGCATCCGAACCGCCACCGGCCTCCAGCCAGTTGAAGGAGATCCCCTCCTCTTTCGCAGCCGCCTCCACCAGCGCCATCACAGCTTCTGTATCGCCGCTCGGGCGCATCGCCGGCTTGAAGGTCTGGCGATCCACCTCGACCCGACAGCCCGCAAGGAAGGGGTTGTTGGCCATAAAGGTGAGCCGCTCGTGCACCGCAGCGGCCTCTTCGTTACTCCAGAAACGCAGATCGACGATTGCCTCGGCAAAGTCGGGCACCACGTTAACGCCGGTGCCGCCCTGTACCACGCCGACGTTCATGGTGGTGCCCGTGGTCATGTTGACCTGCTCGTTAATGGCCAGCACCCAATGAGCGAGTTCTGTGATGGCAGAGACCCCTTCGGTCAGAGCCGAACCGGCATGGGACGCCTTGCCGTGAAAGGTGATGCGGTACTTGGCATTGCCCTTGCGGGCGCTGATGAGATCCCCGTTGGGGCGCGCCGCTTCGGCCACCAGCACGCAGCCGCTCTGTTTGGCCTTCTCCACCAGCCAATCTTTCGACCAGGGGGAGCCAATCTCTTCGTCGCAGTTGCAGCAGACCAGCACCTTGAGCTTGGCCAGCTGCACCGGATCCATCTCTTTAAGTGCATACCAGATAGAGAGCAGGCCACTCTTCATGTCCGAGACACCGGGGCCAAAGGCTTGATTGCCTTCGATTTTCAACGGGCGCTTGGCCGCTGTTCCCTCGGGGAAGACGGTGTCCATGTGTCCCACCAGCATCACGTCGTAGTGAGCGGCACCCGGTGCATTGGTTGCCTCGAGGCAGGGGCCGCACTCGGCAGCAAACTGGTGGCGGGTCACCTGCCAGCCGATGGCCTCATATTTCTCGGTCATGATGTCGGCCACTTTGGCCACCCCGGCCGGGGTGCGAGTACCGCAATCGAGGTTGATGAGCGGGGCCAGATCTGCCAGGTAGGCATCCAGAGAAAAAGCGTTGCGAGAGTCTGTCATTGTCATCTCCTGGGACGGGAGGGCAGGCCTCCCGTCCGACAGCCGAGTGAAAGGGGCGGACAGCTCGTGCCGTCCGCCACCCGCTTACATAAACAGCAGATAGTTGAGGGTCAGCGCCGTCACCAGCGCCCCCGCCATCGGCACGCTGGTGCGTTTGACCACGGTAAAGGGCGACACCTTGGCAATCCCCGCACAAGCGATCAGCACCGCCGCGATGGGAGAGATGGTACGGCCGATACTGGACGCGAGCTGCATCGGCAGCAACATGGTCACCGCAGGCACGCCAAACTTGGCCGCCACCGCCGGTGCCAGGGTCGAGAAGCTCAGGAACGCCGCGTTGCCGGAGCCCATGATGACCGCCGCCACCATGATGAGGCCCACCATCACCAGGGTCATCAGGCCGCTGCCGATACCGGCATTGCTGGCAGAGTGCAGCAGGGTATCGATGGCGCCGATGGCCTTGAGAGATTCGGCAAACAGCTCGGCACAGACGATGAGCGCCACCACAGGGCCAAACACCTTGCCCATGCCATCGAGGAAGCTCGACAGCCCCGCGAATGCGGTTCGCACCGAGCGGCTACGCAGCAGCTCGCACAGCATGCCGATAAAGACCGACAGCAGCATGGCCACCTCCACGCTCATCTTGATGTCGCTCACCAGCAGCTTGGAGAAGGTCATCATCAGCACGAAGGGGATTATCGGCAGCAGGGCATACCAGGTGGGCGCCTGCACGCTCTCGGTGCCCTGCTCGTCCAGCTCGGCGTGATCGCCGCGATGGAGCGCAGGATCCCAGCCATCCTTGCGATCGCAGTGACGCTGCCAGAAGAAGTGCAGCACCATGGTCACCAGCAGCATGGGGGCCACCAGCCAGATCTGGTAGTCGACGAAATAGCTGGTCGGATCCATGCCGGATTGACCGGCGGAGAAGATGGCGTTGGTCTGGGTCGGGCCAATTTCAAACGCCTGGGAGGTGGCGATGACACCACAGGCGGAGGCCGGGCTGATGCCGAGGTTGCGCATCACCGGATACATGGTGACCATCAACAACAGGCCAAGGCCGGTGGCGGAGGTGACGAATAGGGAGACAAAGACCGCCACCAGATAACAGATGGCGAGCATCAGGTAGCTGGACTGGATGCCCGCCACCGGCTTGACCGCCACCCGCACCAGCGCCTGAGAGGCCCCGATATGGGACATGTAAGTGGCAAAACCCGCCACCGCCATGATGGTGAGGCCGAGGCCCGCCGCGCGGTAGGAGAAGATCCCCTTGAACACTTCGAACAGGTCGAACAGGGCGAAGCCGGTGCTCTTGTCAGCGGGGAGAATGGGGTGCAGCCCCAACCAGTAGGCCACTGCAAAAATGGCCATGCCCGCCAGCGCCAGCACCGCCTGCGGGCTGTAATCCTTGATGATGCCGTAGACCACGGCGACCAGAACGAGCAAGACGAATAAAAGTTCCAATATTCACTCCTGATAAATTTATCGAGGAGCGAAATCTAGTGATCTGACTACTGTTTGCCTTTGATCCCCATCAATAAAGGTGACGACATTGGGCTTTGACAGCACAATATGTTAGCCAAGTGCCAAATTTTCGTTTTTTCACCCACAGAAAAACCTTTACCATTCTCGGAAAGAGAATTGTCTGACGCGACTCCCCTCTTTTTTGCGTTGGATCAACATACGACAGCGCCGAAGTGGCGAAGATGCGCTTCGACATATAGCGACCATTTCGCGCCGGAGAGAGTTATGACAAGCCAAGCCACCGCAGGTGTCTCGACCTGCGACTACAAGCTGTGGGACATCCTCGTCGAGTCTGCAAAGGAACGCACTACCATTCGTTATTCCAAACTGGCCAAGCAGGCCGGGCTGGAGCAGTGCCAGGATGAACTGCGCACCCTGCTGCAACGCATCCGCATGTACTGCACCGAAAACAACCTGCCGATCCTCTCCGCCATCGTGGTGGACGACGTGGGCAAATACACTGGCCTCTCTTCCAGCCTGCCTGATGCACCCTGGGAACGGGCCCGGGTCTTTGACCATGAGTGGACCACCCTGCACTGATTGAGGTACTTGATGATGCCGACCAAAACGCGCCCACTGGCGCGTTTTGGCTATCTGGCGTTTGCCCCCTTCTCTTTTTCTCCTGCAATAGTCGATCTTCTCCCGCAATACCCAACCCCATCGGGCACGCCAGCCCCACTGCTTCTGACTTTGTGCTCAAAATCGCCGTTCAGGTGTGACCAGTTCCGGTAAAACCCGCGAGCCGGACCATCGGCGTTGCCATGGGATTGCCACAATGCCAGAATCGGGCCCTTGCACTCTGTTGATTCGGATTTTCGGGCACGGCCACGGCCAGCGCCCACAAGAGAAGGACTCCCCATGGCCATCACCCTCTATGGCATCAAGAACTGCGACACCATCAAGAAAGCCCGCAAGTGGCTGGATGAGGCTGGTATCGACTACCGCTTTCACGACCACCGCGCCGACGGCCTGAACCCGGACGATCTGGACAGCTGGCTGGCAAAACTCGGCTGGGAAGCCCTGCTCAATAGTCGCGGCACCACCTTCCGCGCCCTGCCGGATGAGGCCAAACAGGGGCTCGATACCGCCAAGGCGCGCGCCCTGCTGCTGGAACATCCGGCCATGATCAAGCGCCCGCTGCTCGACCGTGACGGCGAACTGACTCTGGGTTTCAAGGCTGATCACTACCAATCCCTCTTTTCCCGTTAAGGACAACTAAGGACAACTGATGTCGGATGTCATCGCACTGGCCAAGGATCTGATCCGCCGCCCCTCCGTTACCCCCCTCGATGAAGGGTGTCAGACCCTGATGGCGGAGCGCCTCGCCAAGCTCGGGTTTGTCATCGAGCCCATGGTATTTGAGGATACCACCAACCTCTGGGCCCGCCGCGGCAGCGAAGGGCCGCTGTTCTGCTTCGCCGGCCACACCGACGTGGTGCCCGCCGGGCCGCTGGACAAATGGCACACTCCGCCGTTCGAGCCGACCATCAAGGATGGCGTGCTCTATGGGCGCGGCGCCGCCGACATGAAGGGCTCGCTGGCTTCCATGGTGGTGGCGGTCGAGCGCTTCGTGGCCGAGCATCCGGATCACACCGGGTCCATCGCCTTTCTCATCACCTCCGATGAGGAGGGGCCCTTTATCAATGGCACCACCCGGGTGATCGACACCCTGGAGGCCCGTAACGAGAAGATCCGCTGGTGCATCGTCGGCGAGCCCTCCTCCACCGCCGTGGTCGGGGATGTGGTGAAAAATGGCCGCCGCGGCTCCATCACCGGCGATCTGCTGGTGCGCGGGGTGCAGGGCCATGTGGCCTATCCCCATCTGGCGGACAACCCCATTCACAAAGCCGCGCCAGCGCTGGCGGAACTCGCCGCCACCGTGTGGGATGAGGGCAACGCCTACTTCCCGCCCACCAGCTTCCAGATCGCCAACATCTCGGCCGGCACCGGCGCCTCCAACGTCATTCCGGGCGAGCTGCAGGTGCAGTTCAACTTCCGCTTCAGCACCGAACTGACCGACATGGATCTCCGTGAGCAGGTCGAAGCGCTGCTGGATAAACATGGCCTCGATTATCAGCTGAGCTGGACCCTCTCCGGCCAGCCATTCCTCACCGACACCGGCGCGCTGCTTGATGCGGCTGTGGCGGCCATCGAGGCGGTGAACGGTCAGCGACCGGCCCTGCTCACCACCGGCGGCACCTCCGACGGGCGCTTTATCGCCCCCACCGGCGCCGAGGTGATCGAGCTCGGCCCGGTCAACGCTACCATCCACAAGGTTAACGAGTGTGTGAAGGCGGACGATCTGGATCTGCTGGCGGACATGTACCAAGGGGTGCTCGAGAGATTGCTGGCATGACGCAGGAACAACTGCTGGGGCTCGACGAGAGCCACCTTATTCTGGTGGGGCGCGGCCCTCATCGTCTGACCGCCGCCACAGCGGCGGCCTTCAACGACATGCAGGTGGCGGCCGCCTATGAGGGGTTCAACCTGCAGGCGGCCTCCAGCTGGCGCAGCTTCGAGCGCCAGCTCGCCATCTGGAATGGCAAGTGGCGCGGCGAACGGCCACTGCTCGATGCCAGCAGCCAGCCCATCGATGCCCTGCAACTGGGCGAGGTGGAGCGGCTGCACGCCATCCTGCGCTGGAGCGCCCTGCCCGGCACCAGCCGCCACCACTGGGGGACCGATCTCGATATCTACGACCCGGACTGTTTGCCTGCCGATACCAAACTGGCACTGGAGCCGTGGGAGTATGAAGCCGGGGGCTGGTTTGCAGATCTCAGCGAGTGGCTCAGCGACCACATGAGCGACTTCGGCTTCTTCCTCCCTTATGCCAAGCCGCTCGGGGCAGAGAGCGGGGTCGCCTACGAGCCCTGGCATATCAGCTTCTCGCTAGAGTCCGATGAGCAGCGGCTCGATCCCGCGGCACTGGCGCTTTGTCTGCAACAGGCAGATATTGAAGGCAAGTCGACCATATTGGCCAACCTTGATGAAATTTTGGCCCGTTATGTCACCACCTGTCCTGACGAAAGGAAAATCCCATGAATCTCTGGCTGTGGATAGGGTTGCCGCTGCTGTTCCTGCTCGGGCTGTTTCTCAATGCCATCAAAGACATGAAACGGCTGGAGAAGCAGTTGCCCAACTACAAGGACAAGATCCGCGAAGTGAAGGATGACGAGGACGACTGAATCCTGCCCCATCCCGTGGGGAGCGCCCTTGTGCTCCCCTCTCCCTCTGCTGTGCCGTTTCGCTTTTCCCCGCCCTCTCCTCCCTGCGCATCCTGAAATCGACGCTCCTTTGACTCCGCTTTCGTTAACCCCGTCACTGTCAGAATATGGCGCGGCCATGCTGAAAAAAGGGATGAAAAATGTAAGAAAGTGCAAATTGATGCACAAATAAGCCACACAAGGGGGGCCTAACTGCATATAATGTGCCTACTTTGCACATTACCAGGAAGGAGTTCGCCCTTGGATGCCGCTACCATCAACAGTTTCTTTTTTGTCGCTGCCCTGTTGGTGGGTGCCAGCGTACTGTTGAGCGCCCTCTCTTCCCGCCTCGGTATTCCCATTCTGGTTATCTTCCTCGCCGTCGGCATGCTGGCCGGTGAGGATGGCCCCGGTGGCATCCACTTCGCCGACTACTCCATCGCCTATCTGGTGGGCAACCTGGCGCTTGCCATCATATTGCTCGACGGCGGCATGCGCACCCGGGTTTCCTCGTTCCGGGTGGCACTCTGGCCTGCCCTGTCGCTGGCGACGGTCGGGGTGGCCATCACCACCGGCCTGACGGGTCTCGCCGCCGCCTGGCTGTTTGACCTCAACCTGATGCAGGGGATGCTGATCGGCGCCATCGTCGGCTCCACCGATGCGGCGGCGGTTTTCTCCCTGCTTGGCGGGCGCAGCCTCAACGAGCGGGTGAGCGCGACGCTGGAGATAGAGTCAGGCAGCAACGACCCCATGGCGGTGTTTCTCACCGTCACCCTGATCGAGGTGCTCGCCACCGCCCAGCAAGGGCTGGATGGGGGCTTCCTGCTGCTGCAACTGGTCAAGCAGTTTGGCCTTGGCGCCGGGATTGGCCTTGGCGGCGGCTGGCTGCTGTGGCGCCTCATCAACACAGCCCGCCTGGCGCCGGGGCTCTATCCGCTGCTCACCGTCAGCGGCGGCCTGCTGATCTTCGCCCTCACCACGGCGGTCGGTGGCAGCGGCATTCTCGCCATCTATCTCACCGGTCTGTTGCTCGGCAACCTCGCCCTGCGCAGTCGCAGCACTACCTTGTCGGTGCTGGACGGTCTGACCTGGCTCAGCCAAATCGGCATGTTTCTGGTGCTGGGGCTGCTCGCCTCCCCCCACAAGCTGCTGCCCATCGCCCTGCCCGCGCTGGCGCTGGCGATGTGGATGATCCTGTTTGCCCGCCCGGTGTCGGTCTGGATCGGGCTACTGCCGTTCAAGAACTTCGCCCCCCGCGAGCGCTGGTTTATCTCCTGGGTTGGCCTGCGCGGCGCCGTGCCCATCATTCTGGCGGTGTTCCCCATGATGGCGGGACTTCCCAACGCCCAGCTCTACTTCAACGTCGCCTTCTTCGTGGTGCTGGTTTCGCTAATTTTGCAGGGCAGCTCGCTGCCGCTGGCCTCAAAACTAGCGCGGGTGGAGGTGCCGGCACCACCGTCGCCCATCAACCGCTCCGGGCTCGAGATCGATCTCGACAGCCAGTGGGAGACCTTCGTCTACCAGCTGGGGGAGGAGAAGTGGTGCATCGGCTCGCCGCTGCGGGATCTGCAGATGCCCGCCGGCACCCGGATCTGCGCCCTGTTTCGTGGCCGCGAGCTGCTCCACCCCTCGGGCAGTACCTGTCTTCAGGCCGATGACATCCTCTGCGTGATCGGCCACGAACGTGACCTCCCAGCCCTCGGTCAGCTGTTCAGTCAGGCGCCGGAGCAGGATCTCGGCCCCCGCTTCTTCGGTGACTTCCTGCTGGAAGCGGCCGCACGGCTGGTGGATCTCGCCCCTCTCTACGGGCTGGATGTGAGCGAGGTGGCGGATCAGACACTGGGCGATTTTATTGCCAGTCAGTTGGGCGATAATCTGGTGGTCGGTGACAACATCGAATGGCAGGGCCTGATCTGGACCGTGGCCGAAATGGACGAGAGCGTGCCGAGCAAGATCGGGGTGCGCTTTCAGGAAGAGGACCCGGTCTGACCGACCGTCCCGTATCAAGTCCCCAGCAAGAAGGGAGAGTGTTATGCCATATCAAAGTTTGCTGTCCGGCCCCCTGCCCCCCGCTGCCAATCTGGGGGTCATTGAAGGCTTTTTTGGCAAGGGATGGAGCTGGCAGGCCCGCGCCCGCTACGCCCAGTGGCTGCCACGCCACGGCTACGGTTTCTATATCTATGCACCAAAAGAGGATGGCTATCTGCGCAAGCACTGGGCTCTCCCCTGGCCCGAGCAGCAGTTGGCCGATCTCGCCGAACTGGCGCGCCAGTGCCGCGCCAACGGACTCGCCTTCGGAGTGGGCTTGAGCCCCATGGGGGCGCATCACGACTATAAGCGGCAGCGCCCGGCACTGCTTGAAAAAGTGCGCCTCATCGACGAGATGCTCCAGCCCGATATTCTGGCGGTGCTGTTTGACGATATGAAGGGGGATACCCCGGACCTGGCCCGTCACCAGCTCACCATCGCCCACGATATCGCGGCCCACAGCAAGGCAAGCCGCCTTATCTTCTGCCCCAGCTACTACTCGACCGATCCGGTGCTGGAGAAGGTGTTTGGCGCCATGCCTCCCCGCTATCTTGAGGAGCTTGGCGAGCAGCTCGATCGCCGTTTCGAGATCTTCTGGACCGGCCCCAAGGTCTGCTCCAGCGAATATCCGGCCAGCCACCTCAAACAGGTGACCGAACTGCTCGGCCGCAAGCCCTTCCTGTGGGACAACTACCCGGTCAACGATGGCAGCAAGGCGAGCAGCTACCTGCACCTGCGCGCCTTCGAGAATCGCCCTGCCGAGCTGGCGGAGCTGGTCTCTGGCCACGCGGTCAACCCGATGAAGCAGGCAGCGCTCTCCGCCCTGCCCCTCGCCACCCTGCCGATGAGCTACAAGCTCGGCAAGCAGTATGATCCCGACAAGGCGCTGCACGCCTCCCTCAACGCCACCTGCGGCCCGCAGATCTCGGCGATGATCGAGGCCGACCTGCAGCTGTTTCAGGATCTGGGGCTGGCCCAGCTCACCCCAGAGCAGATTGCCGCCCTCAAGGCGCGCTACCTGCCGTTTCGCGACCAATCCTGCGTAGACGAAATCGTGCGCTGGCTGGATGGGGAGTATGTGTTCGACCCCGACTGCCTGACCGATTGATCTGCCTCGGCAGGCGTGATGGGCACAGCCACTCTGGACAAGGTGTGCGCACAGTTACGGCAACAAAGAGTTAATCACTGAGAATATCGGGCATAACCCGGGGCCAGGATGGCAGTTAAACAGCCCTGACAAGATGGTTTCAAGGGAGCTTGTATGGATACACATCTGCTTTACCAGAATCTGGCGGTGATCGCTGCCTTCTTGCTGATCTACAGCCTGATCGCGGGGCGCTTCGAGTCAAAACTGGTCAACGGCCCCCTGCTCTTTCTGCTGACCGGTTGGCTGCTGGGGCCGGGAGGGCTGGAGCTGCTCTCCCTCTCTATCGACAGCGCCGGCATCAAGCTGCTGGCAGAGCTGACTCTGGTGATCGTGCTGTTCAACGATGCCGCCAACACCAACTGGCAGGTATTGCTGGCCAACCGCCAACTCCCCATCCGGCTTTTGCTGATTGGCCTGCCCCTCACCCTGCTTTGTGGCACCCTGTTTGGCCACTGGATCTTCCCCGACCTGCCACTGCTGGAGATGGCCATTCTCTCCACCATTCTTGCCCCCACCGATGCAGCGCTCGGCAAGGCGGTGGTAAGCAACCCCGCAGTGCCGGCACCGGTGCGTGAAGGGCTCAATCAGGAGAGCGGCCTCAACGACGGCATCTGCGTACCTGTGCTGCTTCTGCTGCTGGCCCTTATCGCCCCCACCGAGGAGCACACCGGCACCGCAGCACTGGCCATCACCCTGATGCTGGAGGAGATCGGTATCGGTCTTCTGGTCGCCTTCGTGCTGACCGCCCTCACCGTCCGGCTGCTGAAAGTCTCCTATCTCAACGGCTGGCAACTGCCGCTCTGGCGCCAGCTCACCATGCCGGGGCTGGCCCTGCTCTGCTTTGCGCTGGCCCAGACTCTCGGTGGCAGCGGTTTTATTGCAGCCTTCGTCGGTGGTTTGCTGATGGGACGCCGCCTTGGCGAACACAAGCACGCCTATATGGACAGCTGCGAAGGCTACGGCGACCTGCTCTCCGTGGTGATCTGGATGGTGTTTGGTGCCACCCTGATGCCCATTCTGCCGGAGCTGCTGCACTGGCAATACTGGCTCTATGCCGCCGCCAGCCTCACCCTGCTGCGGATGGTGCCGGTCTGGCTGAGCCTCATCGGTACCGGCCTCAAGCCCGAGCTCAAGCTCTTTATCGGCTGGTTCGGGCCGCGGGGCCTTGCCAGCATCGTCTTTGCGGTGATGGTGCTGCAAAACGAGCCGGCCCTGATTGGCCAGCGCCCCATCATCGCCACCGTGCTCTGCACCATCATATTGAGCGTCATCCTGCACGGCCTCACTGCCAACCCCTGGGTCGAGCGTTTCAAGCCTCGCTGAGCTACCCTGCGCCCATTAAAAATGCCACCGACCGGTGGCATTTTTCTTTTGTGGCGAGAGTCATTGACAGCTCTTAACCGAGCGCTAGCCAGACCCCCACCCCCAGCATCAGAGTACCGGCAATGCGGTTCATCAGGGTGACATTGCCGCTCTTGGCGAGGAAGTGGCGCAGAGTGCGGCCACCGCTGGCGTAGAGCAGCAGGCAGGAGAACTCGATGACCAGGATCAGCGCCACCAGCGCGCTGATCTGCGGCACCATCGGCTTGTCGGCAGAGATAAAGGGGGGCAGCAAGGAGATCATGAAAGCCCACCCCTTGGGGTTGGCGATGGCGGTGACAAAGCCCTGCAGCGCCAGCCCCATGGCACTGGTCTGTTGACCGGCCGAGAGATCCGCCGGAATGGCCATCTTCCCCTTGGCCTGCCACATCTGGATGCCAAGCCACACCAGATAGGCGCCCCCCACATATTTGAAGGCGGCGAAGATCCCCGGGTAGTTGAGCATGATGGCAGCCACCCCGATCACCGACAGCACCGAGACCAGCCCGACCCCGATCAGCTCCCCCCACATCATGTGCAGGGTACGGCGCACCCCCAGGCTCATCCCCAGCGTCATCGACAGGGTCATGCACATGCCCGGGGTCACCGAGACGAAGAAAAAGGTCGGGATAAACAGAGCCAGAATGGCCGGATCGATCCAGCTGGACACAACACACCTCCATATGACGAGAGCGGGAAATCACGAAAACGGGACAGGATTGACACAACCCAGCCAGTTGTACCACATATTAAGGGGATAAAGCGCTCAATCATGCCTAAACGGCTCCTTTCTCACAAGAAAAAACCTTTTCTTCAGCACATTTCAGCAATAAAAGCCTGTGACAGCTCCTGACGTGCATGTGTAAGATGTCGGCTCCTCCAATTCCGGATTAGAGCCATTTATGTCATTGAATAATCTATCAATACGTGTCCAGGTCTTGATACCTTTGCTGCTGGCCAGCCTGCTGATGATGGTGATGATCGCCATCAGCAAACAGGGTTTGGATGAAGCCATCAATGACATAGATGAGACGACCCAGAGCGTGGTCCAGCACAAGGACGATATTGCCAAACTGATCCACGCCACCTACCGACTGCGTACCAGCGCCATCTATGGCCTCTACGATGCCAAGCTGTTTGCCGCTCTGCCCGCAAACCTCAACAGCGCCGAGCAGGAGATCAACGCCATCCTCGGCCGTCTGGTGCTCCCCGGTGCCGAGCAGGATAACCGTCAGGTCGCTGCCGCCCTGCAGGCCTACCTCAGCCATACCCGCAGCAACATGCTGCCGCTGCTGGCGCAAAAACATCAGGGTGGCGGCGATCCGGTCGCCTACGAGGCGGCTCGCCTCCATTTCCGCGAGCTGGGTGAACAGCTGATCAAGCAGATAGACAGCATGTCCGCCCACATCAACCAGCTGATCCAGCAAGAGCTGGCAGAAGAGCAGGCCCACTACGACGCCACCCTGCTGCGTACCCTGCTGCTCACCGCCGGTACCCTGCTAACGGCGCTGATCTGTGGCTGGGTCCTCTCCGGGCGCATCGTCAGCCCCATCGGTCAGTTGCAAGAGGTGATGCACGCCGTGGCGCAAGGGCGCTTCAACGTGCGCGCCAAAGCGGATGGCAACAACGAGCTGACCCGTCTGGCCAAAGATATCAACCTCACTCTGGGGCAACTTGGTAGCACCATCGAGAACCTGACCGGGATCAGCAACAGCGTCGCCTCCGCCGCCACCGAGCTGGCCGCCGTGATGACCCAGTCCGAGGCCAATGCAAAGCAGCAGCACAGCGAGATCGAACAGGTCGCCTCCGCCGTGACCGAACTCTCCAGCACAGCAGACAACGTCAACCACAACGCCGCCATCGCCGACGAGCTGGCGCGGGATGCCAATGGCCGGGTCGAACAGGGGCTCGCCCTCTTTACCGAAAGCATCGCCGCCAACAGCCGGATGGCAGGCAGTCTGGAAGATGCCGCCGCCATCGTGGCTCAGCTCAAATCCCAGTCCGAGCAGATCGGCAAGGTAATTGAAGTGATTCAGGGGATCTCCGAGCAGACCAACCTGCTGGCGCTCAATGCCGCCATCGAAGCGGCCCGTGCCGGTGAAACGGGTCGTGGTTTTGCGGTGGTGGCCGACGAGGTGAGAATGCTGGCTGCCCGTACCCAGGACTCCACCAAGGAGATCCAGGCCATCATCGAGCGGCTGCAGAGCCAGTCCCAATCCGCCAACAACGGCGTACAGGAGACTCTGGAGATCCTCAGCCATAACCAGCGCTTGTCCGCTCAGGTGCAGGATCTGCTAAGCGGCATTACCGGTGCCGTGCGCCAGATCAACGACGCCAACGCCCAGGTCGCAACCGCCGCCGAGGAGCAGTCCTGCGTCACTGCCGACATCAACCGCAACATCACCAATATTCACGAGATCGTGAGCCAGAGCTCCGCCGGCATCAGCCAGAGCGCCAGTGCCAGCAACGAACTCTCCCAGCTCGCCGAGCAGCAACGCAAGCAGCTGGCCCAATTCCAGCTGTAAGCGCACAAAGTGAACCAGACAAAAAGGCCCGCAAGGGCCTTTCTTGTTGATGGAGCAATGGCTTTGTCTCTGTTTTAAACGCCATTTTTTGGCTTGTGGCGCCATAAGGGGCTGGGCTGCCCTGTCAAATATCGGTATGGTAGAGGCACGTTACTCCCCCTCACGTGAGCACACCATGAGCCTGAGATTCAAGAAACCCGCTTTTATCGCACTGGGGCTCATCGCCCTCATTTCCGCCGCCTGGCTCGACTACTACCTGCCGGAGCACACCATCGCCACCATCACCGGGGTCGAGGTGAAGCGCACCGACAAGGATGGCCCCATCAGCCAAAAGAACCCGGCAGACGGCCCCACCACCGACGTCTATTACATCTACACCGAGCGCCCCGGCGAGAAGATCCGGGTGTTTCGCAATGAAGATACCGAGTGGGGCTGGCCCTTCTACTTCAAGTTCAACGCCGCCGACGTCCAGGCCAAGGCCAAGTCCATGGAGTTCGAGAAACGCCTGGCCATCATTACCTCCTACGGATGGCGCGTGAACATGTTCTCCATGTTCCCCAACGTCACCAAGATTGAGAGTACCGAGCCTGACGCCTCCACCTGGAGCTTCTTCCGCTGGTTCTGGTTCGGCCTCTGGGCGCTGGTGATGGGCAAAGCCGCCATCGCGACCTGGCGCTACTTCGATCGCCTTGAGGACGAGCTATGAGTGAGCCGAGCAAGACCCGCACCAGCTTCTACCGGCGGCTCTACGTGGCCTGGCTGATCAGCCAGGGCACAGATACGGTGCCTGCCATTATGGAGGCGACCGGCATGCCGCGCCGCACAGCGCAGGATACCCTGAGCGCGCTGGCCGAGCTCGACATCAGCTGCGCCTTCGAGCAGACCGAGGGGGCTCGCCACCTGCAGGGACACTACCGCATCAGCGACTGGGGCCCCATCAACCCAGCGTGGATCAAGGCTCAACTGCCGCTTATCAAAGAGACTTTGAGCTATCCCTGAAATGATGTCGAGTCAGGCCTGCGACTGGGGAACCTATTGCAATCCGGCATGGATCAAGGCCCAGCTGCCTCTTATCAAGGAGACGCTGAGCTATCCCTGATCAGGGCGCTAAGCAACAATAAAAAAGAGGGGCCAGCCGGCAAGGCTGGCCCCTCTATTTCAGGCCGATAGCATGACAGGTAGTCCTACTCAGGCATGGCCGAATCCTCAAGTTCCCCATCAGACTCGCCGCGGGTGCAATCGATGATGGAGCGCTTGGGGTTGTTGGGATCGCGCAAAAGCAGAGGGGCTGAGCCCTCGTCATGCTTCTGCTCGTCGCCAAACTCGCTGCCGTAGGCGTTGTGGGTCAAGCGGCGGGCGTTGGCGATGGGGGTATCGACAAAGAGGGCATGCACTTCGAAGCTTGAGGCTGGCACGATAAAGCCGACCACCGGCAAGCCGTGCAGCTCCTCGTGCACCTTGTACCAGGCAAAGCCGTCACTCACCTTGTAGGGGGTGTAGTTGGCCAGTTGTAGATTGGCGGCCCTGCCCGTCTCATCCACATAGAGATCGGTAAATTCACAGGTCGCCAGCCCCTGCCACATCCGCTCGAACGGCGTCGCACAGCCTGTCAGTTGCAACCCGGCCAGCAGCACCAAGCCTCTCTTCCACATTCCCCGCCCCTTCTTGCAAAAATGAACCGGCGCTCAGTCAAACGCCCGCAGCCGCGTCACCAGCAGATCGATAAAGCCCGGACGATCCAGCCCCAACAATACCAGCGCATTGGCTGGCTTGCCGGTCAGGCCATAACGATCCACCACCGTCATCCCCACGGTATGCTCCCCGCTGGTCTCGATATCGACCCGGCACTCGGCCCCGTGGAACAGCTCGGGAGCCAGCAACCAGGCAATGGTACAGGGGTCGTGGAGCGGCGCACCAGCAAATCCCCACTTGGGATCCCGATGGTAGATCATGAAAAAGTCGAGCAGACCGGCCACACACTGGGCCACCGGATTGGTGATGGCGCGTACCCGTTCGATATCCTCGTCCATCACCTGCGCCTCATGGGTCACATCGAGGCCGCACATGGTGATGGGGATACCCGACTTAAAGACCATATCGGCCGCTTCCGGGTCCACATAAATATTGAATTCCGCCGCCGGCGTCCAGTTGCCAGCCCCAGCGGCGCCCCCCATCAATACGATGCGGGCAATCTTGGGTTTGAGCTCGGGATGAGCCGCCAGCAGCAGGGCGATATTGGTCATCGGCCCAGTCGGCACCAGAGTCACGGGCTCCGGGCTCTCGCGCAGGCACTTAGCCATCAATTCAAGCCCAGTCATGGCCTGCGGCGCAAAGGCAGGATCAGGCAGTTTGGGGCCATCGAGCCCAGATTCGCCATGGACGTTGTCGGCGATAATCAGCTCGCGGGCCAGTGGTTTCGGCGCCCCGGCCGCCACCGGAATATCGTCCCGTCCCAGCAGGGTGAGAATGCGCAGGGCATTGTTGAGGGTCTTGTCCGGCGTCTGGTTGCCCGCGCTGGTGGTAACCGCCAGCACCTTCAGTTCAGGGCTGGCCAGCGCCAGAATCAGGGCGATGGCATCGTCGTGGCCGGGATCACAATCGAGAATAACGGGCAGTGCCATGGGATGAGTCCTTACAACATAACAGGGAGCCATACCTTAACAAGCAAGCCTCGGATTAACTCGGGAGGGGGTCACAAAACGGGGCCTTGTTGCTGACCTGGGCGGTTTGCACGGCACGCCACCTAGCTCAACACAGCTCACTATCAAAAGTTTGTATGGCGTCATGCCGTTCATTTTCCGAGGCAGCGCACCGCCCATTCGCCCGGCCGCGCCGGTTCGGGTATGATCGCACCCCATTTCCAGCCTGTGCCACCTATGTCCGTTATCGTCGACACCTTTATTGCCCCGCCCTGCAATGCCGCCATCGAGATCCTGTTCGAGGATGAACACCTGCTGTTCATCAACAAGCCGAGCGGCCTGCTGAGTCTGTCAGGCAAAAAACCGCAGAACCTCGACTCGGTGCACTATCGCTTGGTGCAGGATTACCCCGGCTGCACCCTGGTGCATCGCCTCGATTTTGGCACCTCAGGCATCATGGTGGTCGCCAGAAACAAGGCCATCAATGCCCTGCTCTGCCAGCAGTTCAGTCAACGGGCGGTGAGCAAGGCCTACAGCGCCCTGCTCTGCGGTCATCTGATTGACGACGAAGGAGTTATCGACGCCCCCATCGCCAAGGATCCGGCCCTCTTTCCGCTGATGAAGATTTGCGCCGCCAGCGGCAAACCCGCCCGCTCCCGCTATCGGGTGACTGAGCGGCTGACACAGCAGATGCAGGGGCAAACCGTTCCCCTGACCCGGGTGAGGTTGGTGCCAGAGACCGGCCGCACCCATCAGCTACGGATCCACAGCCAGCTGCTGGGCTACCCCATCCTCGGCTGCGATCTCTATGGTGGCCTGCTTCCCCCCGGCTGCGAACAGGCGCCGCGGCTGATGCTGCACGCCAGCGAGCTGGATTTTACTCATCCGGTGAGCGGCGAGCCGATGCAAGTACGCTGTGCTGCGCCTTTTTAAGTGCAACAAGTAGGAACAATAAGCGCGAGTGCGACGGGATCAGTGAAAGGGGTGACGGGAGAGGAAAAGCGGCAAACGGCGGATAAAGATAGGGGCCGCGCTTTCGCAACGGCCCCCACCCCCCACTCTTTGTGGTGCTATCAGATCAGCTTGCGGGCAGCGCCCAGTACGATCTTGATGGCATCAGATTCGGTTTTCGCCATGGTCTCGGCGTTCGGGATCTCTTGCTGGGTACGGTTGACGATAACGCCAGCCACCATACCGGCACGCAGGCCCTGGCTGGAGCACATGGTCAGCAGGGTTGCGGACTCCATCTCATAGTTCAACACGCCCATGGCTTGCCACTCTTTCATGGAACCCTGGAAACGGCTCACTACGCGGCCGGATACGGTGTCGTAACGCTCCTGACCCGGGTAGAAGGTGTCAGAGGAGGCAGTCACACCGATGTGCAGCTTGGAGCCCATCTCTTTGGCGGTGTTGACCAGCGCTGTGGTGCAGTCGAAGTCGGCAACAGCCGGGAACTCCATCGGTGCGAAGTGCAGGCTGGCACCGTCGAGGCGCACGGAGCCGGTGGTCACGATCACGTCACCCACGTTCAGGTGCGGCTGGATGGCGCCGGTGGTGCCGATACGCAGGAAGGTGCGGATGCCCAGCTGGGCCAGCTCTTCCACTGCAATGGAGGTGGACGGGCCACCGATACCGGTAGAGCAGATGATCACGGCCTTGCCGTCCATCTCGCCGCGCCAGGTAGTAAATTCACGATGGCTGGCCAGGTGCACCGGGTTATCCAACAGCTCTGCGATACGCTTCACGCGCTCGGGGTCACCGGGGACGATCGCCAGGGTGGCGCCTTGCAGATCCGCTTTCTTCAAACCCAAGTGAAATACATCAGACATATTGGACTCCTGGTTGCCCCCTGCCAGCATGGTCAGGGCACAAGTTAAGATGATTCTTTATGATACTTTCAAGCCTTTACCCCCTCTTCGGGGAGGCGCCAACTATGGTCGAAAGCGCTTTCCAATTCCTTGAAGCGCCTCACACTTCCACGCATTGACAGTGACAAACATTGCGCAAAACGTTTGCTAACTCAATGAAATAATTGACAAACGTTTTTCTGCAAATCGAGTCAGATGCGGGAAAGTCAAGCCTGGTTCAGCGCTTAATTAACGACTCGTGATCGACCCCGTAAAGTTGTAAACAAGATGCTTTTGTATCCCTTTCTAGATGGTAGCCTAGCTCTCAACTACCACTTAATGGCTAACTATAGGAAGTCCATCATGGCTACATTCAAATTCTATATTCCCGCAATCAACCTGATGGGTGCCGGCTGTCTGCAAGAGGCTGCCGCCGATATCAAGGGTTACGGCTATCGCAAGGCGCTGATCGTCACCGACAAAATCCTCAACCAGATCGGTGTGGTTGCCAAGCTCACCACCCTGCTGGCTGAACATGGCATTGAAAGCGCTGTTTTCGATGAGACCAAACCCAACCCCACCACCAGCAACGTCGAAGCGGGTCTGGCCATGATCAAGGCCAACGGCTGTGATTGCGTCATCTCGCTGGGTGGCGGCTCGCCTCACGACTGTGCCAAGGGCATCGCGCTGGTCGCCGCCAACGGTGGCAACATCAAGGATTACGAAGGGGTGGATCGCTCCGCCAAGCCGCAACTGCCGCTTGTCGCCATCAACACCACTGCCGGTACCGCCTCCGAGATGACCCGCTTCTGCATCATCACCGACGAAGCGCGCCACGTGAAAATGGCCATCATCGACAAGCACGTTACCCCGCTGATGTCAGTCAACGATCCCGAGCTAATGTTGGCCAAGCCGGCTGGTCTCACCGCCGCCACCGGCATGGATGCCCTGACCCACGCCATCGAAGCCTATGTCTCCACCATCGCCACCCCGGTGACCGATGCCAGCGCCGTGATGGCCATCGAGCTGATCGCCAAGCACCTGCGCACCGCCGTTCACCACGGCGATGACCTGCATGCCCGCGAGCAGATGGCCTACGCCCAGTTCCTGGCCGGCATGGCCTTCAACAACGCAAGCCTCGGCTATGTGCACGCCATGGCCCACCAGCTGGGCGGTTTCTATGACCTGCCCCATGGTGTCTGCAACGCCGTGCTGCTACCCCATGTTCAGGCGTTCAACGCCCAGGTGAGCGCGGCTCGTCTGAAGGATGTGGCCCGCTACATGGGGGTAGACGTGAGCGCCATGAGCGACGAACAGGGCGCCGCCGCTGCCATTGCCGCCATCAAGCAGCTGGCGCTGGATGTGAAGATCCCGGCCGGTCTGGAGCAACTCGGCGTCAAGGCCGATGACTTCGATACCCTGGCCAGCAACGCCCTGAAAGATGCCTGCGGCTTCACCAACCCGAAACAGGCGAGCCACGACGAGATCGTCGCCATCTTCCGCGCGGCGATGTAAAGGCCACCGGATTGCCAGAAAGGGTCGCAGTGCGGCCCTTTTTATTGGCTGATGGATCAATGGCTTTTTACTTCCGTGGAGGGAGTCGGTATGATTTGCCGAGCCAAAAAAGACTGTATGGATGATCTGAACTCGATATGCGGATGAAACACCTGATTGCCGCGGCTTTGACCGCCCTCACCCTCTCCGGTTGCAGCCTGGTCTATCGTATCGATATTCCCCAGGGCAACTATGTGGAACAAAAACAGGTCGACAAACTGCGCCAGGGGATGACCCGCGAGCAGGTCAGCTATGTGCTGGGGACCCCCATGCTGCGTGACAGCTTTGACCCCAACACCTGGTACTACCTCTATGAATTCCAGCCGGGCCACGGCGACAAGGAGCGCAAAGAGCTCACCGTCACCTTTGCCAATGACAGGCTTACCACAGTGACGGGTGACTTCCCGCTGCCAGCAGCTTTCAATACCCCGCTCTGATATCCCGCAAAACCGGCCTCGCGCCGGTTTTGTTTTATCCTGCCCCGCGTAATTCATCCTGCCCGACAACACTGAGTCATTTCTCCCCATTGCAGCTGCCCGCAAATTGCCTGATGCTGATGAGCAGCCACCATGGCATCAACACCATCGAATGACACAGGGAGAATCCCCATGAGCCGGATCCTGATTGCCGGAGCCAGCGGCCTGATCGGTCGCGAACTGGTGCAGCAACTGCCTGCCGAACATGAACTTACCCTGCTCTGTCGCAAGCCGGGCAAGGAGGCGCACCACTGGCTGCCGGTCAATTTTGATGATCTGGCCAGCGTCACCCTCTCCCGCCCGGTCGATATCGCCTTCTGTGCCCTTGGTACCACCCGCAAGGAGGCGGGCTCTGCCGAGGCGTTTCGCCGGGTCGATCTCGACTATGTGGTCGCCTTTGCCGAGCTGGCCCGCCGCCACGGTTGTCAACGGCTCATCGTGGTCTCGAGCATGGGGGCCAGCGCATCGTCCCCGGCTCTCTATCCGCGTACCAAGGGAGAGATGGAGCAGGCCCTGCTGGCCCAATCCTGGCCACGGCTCACCATCGTGCGGCCCGCCATGCTGCTGGGGGATCGCCAGCCACCGCGCCTCTCCGAGCAGATTTTTCAGACCATCTACCCGCTGTTTCGGCCGCTGCTGGTGGGCAAGCTCGCCCGCTGGCGCGCCATCGAGGCTCGTCAGGTGGCTCGCGCCATGATCGCCCTCTCGAAACTGCCCGCCGGGTGCGAGATTGTCGAGAACGAGCAACTGCTGGCCCTCTGAACCCGCCCTTCCCCACTGATTACGCACAGTGCTGCAAAAACAGAGCCGCAAAAACAAAGGGCAAGCCAGCCGGCTTGCCCTTTGTTTATCTGTTGGCGTGATACACCCCAACCACCTCTTGCCACCATTGACCGCGCTCGACTGTCAGGGCAACCGCCCTCAACCGCGAATATGGTCGATAAAGGCGTCGATCTGCTCGCGAGTGCAGGCAGGGTTCATAAATACCGCCTTCTCCCCGGCGATGTAGGAGTACTTGCCGCGGGCGTCATAGTCGGAGTGGGCCACCGCCTCCACCCAGTTGGTGTAGAGCCCCACCTTGCCGCGCCCCTTGAACAGGCTGCGGTGATAGTCGGTATTGCGCTGCAGCCGCGCCTTGTAGGCGGGATCGCTGGAGCGCGCCAGTTCGAAAGCGAACTCGGCCTCCGGATCGCTCACCCACTCGGGGTTGTAGATCTTGAAGCCGACACTCGGCCCCTGATTCTCCTGCGCCACCAGCTTGACGTTGCCAAGCTGGCTCAGGCGATAGCGGAAGTAGTTGGCATTTTGCAGGCAGTGGGCCAGCACGGTGCGATACCCCTCGACCCCCATATAGTTGAGCGCCGCATAGGCGCCAAACAGGCCACTCGCGCCACGGGAGCACTCGATGGTGGATTGCAGGTGGGTCTGCCCCTGAATGTCCCGCTCGAAGTAGGAGAAGTTCTCCGGGTCATTCTCCATCGCCTTGAGGTCATCCTGCTCCTTGATCATCACCAGACTGGAGGTGTAGGGTACATAGCCCCACTTCTGGAAGTCGACAGTGAAGGAGTCGGCATATTTGAGCTCGGCAAAGCGCGCTACGTTGCGCTCGATCCCGGCCAGGGTTGCGGCATTGATGCCAAGCGGGTTGGCGGCAAAGTCGTAACCCAGGAAGAAGATCATCGACCAGCCGATGGCGGCATCGACGTGAATGTGCGGTTTGACCGCCACCTCGAACTGCTCGCAGAGGCGATTGCGCAGCTCGAACACGGGTTTCACCTGATCCACCCCGAAGGTGTCGGTGGTGCCCATGGTGAGCATGATGGCGGGCACCACGTGTTTCAGGGCAAAACAGGCGGTCAGGGTGCGCTCGAGGTGGTCGAGATCGATGTCATTGTTCTCGCCGACCTGAATGCGGATGGTCTTGTTCTCGATATCGACCCCGAGCAGGGAGAGGTTGGTGATGTTGGAGTAATGCCCCCCCTGGGAGTTGATGATGCGGTAATCCTGATAGTGACCGAGCCCCTTGTGCTTGGCCTCCGGCAAAGTTTTGCGAATGCCGAGCAGGTAGCCGTAGAGGTTACAGAAGGTCCCCCCCTGGGTGAAGATGCCGGTGGCCCGCTCGGGGTCATAGCCTGCCAGCAGCGCAATCTGGCGCACTACCTTCTTCTCCAGCTCCTCGGCGACCCCGGCGTATTCGGAGTAGACCAGATTGGGGTTGGCCAGAATGCCCAGCTGGGCGCCATAGATAGCGGGATCCGCCGACATGGTGATGACGTTCTCGACGCTGGAGGGGTTCTCCCAATCCTTCGACAGGGCGGCGGCAAACAGCAGCTCGGCCATCGGCTCGCCCGGGGTGCGCATGGTGGCGGGCACCGGCATGGTCTCGCAGAGATCGGCCAGGCGGGCACGGCCATCAGGCCAGGCGTTCAGGCGGGCATCCGGCGCCAGGCCACGGGCCCGAAATTCGTTGAGGGTGGCAAATCCGGGTTCGCGAAAAACGGGCCAGAGATCGGGATTGCGCGAGAAAAAGTTGGCTTTGACTGTGGCGAAACGGGCGGAAAAATCGGGGTGGACGGCATTGACGCTTTCGTCTTGAAGATAAACTAAGTCACTCATTTTTATACCATTAGTACAGCAAATGTGCGGCCGTTATACCCCTGTACCAGCGGGGCCGACAGTGACAATATCTAATGGCCTACCCTACTTTTTGTCATGTATCAGCCATCACAAGGGCTGGCAAAAAGGCGCCTTTGAGGCGCCTCTTTATATTTCGTGATCTTGCTCCCATCCTGGCTGACAGCGCCCTCACTAACGGACCGCCATCAGTGCAGTGCCCCCCTTAACGCAGGGAGGTCAACAGCCACTCGGCAAACTCCGCCAGCTCGCTCTGCTGCTGCGGGAAGGCCGCCAGCCAGGGCTGCAGGCGCGCGGAAACCGCGTCCAGTCGATAGCCGCAACCCGCCAGTTCGGCCGCCAGCAGATCAAACGGGGCCGGCTCCAGAGTATCGCTAAAGAGCTGCGCCCGGGTGATGACCCCTTTCTCCACATCAAAGTGCAGCTCCACCCCGCCCCAGCTGAACCGCTCCTCCAGCAGATGGCTGAAAGCCGGTGCATGGCCGTAGTTCCACTCCCAACTGCGCTGGCGGGCGAAGGTCTCGGCAAAGCCCGGCAGATCCGGCATCTGCTCCGGGGAGATATGCTCGGGCTCAACTCGCGCGCCGTAATGGTGGAAGAAGGCCTCCTGCAGCGCCTCACTCACCTGTTGATGGTCGAGCCCCGGCAGCAGTTCGCACAGATTGGCCACCCGGCTGCGCACCGAGGTGATCCCCTTGGCCGCCAGCTTCTTGGGGTCGGGGTTGAGGTAGTTGGCAAGGCGGCCGAGATCGGCGTCCAGCAGCAGGGTGCCGTGGTGGAATCCGCGATCCAGAGTCTCCCGATAGGCCGACCCCGATACCTTGCGCTCCCCGTCCGGGGTGGCCACCAGCAGATCGTTGCGACCGGAGGCAAAGGCTTCTATCCCCAATCGCTTGAGCCCGTCCAGCACTATGGCGGTGGAGACGCTCTTGTCATACTCCGGCTTGCCCGCCATGAAGGTGAAGCAGCTGTTGCCAAGGTCGTGGAACACGGCGCCGCCACCGCTGCTGCGACGCGCCAGGGTCACCCCGTCCTCTTCCATGCGGCGGGTATTGCACTCCTTCCACGGGTTCTGGGCACGGCCAATCACCACGGTATTGGCATTGCGCCAGAGGAACAGCACCCGCTGGCCGGGGTCCATCTGGCGGAAGATGCACTCCTCAACGGCCAGATTGAACAGGGGATCGTGAGAGTCGGAGACAAGCAGACGCAAGCGGGACATAAAAAGACCTTATCCTGAACTGGGGGCAGCATGATAACACTGACGGGGTACCATCACTGAGCCATCGCACATTAACCGGTGCGCAGCAGCCGCGATACATTTGCGTCACACCTGACTGCCCCATAAAAGTATCTATTGATATAACGACACAGCTTGACGTGCAACCACGGAAAAAATGCAGTCAAGCCACAATGCCAACGATAAAAATGGGAAAAAGTGGCTAGAATGCGACCACTTCGATAGGCCATATGACTCTCTTATTGGTCACATAACTTGCAAAAAAACGGCATGTATCCATCCCGTGTGATGAACGACACAAAAATGACTTTCCAACCCCCCTATACCCCATTGCAAACGCCTTTTCTCCCCTTGCAGGTGACACAAAATTGCTTGAATCTAGCCTAGACACCGCTCCCGAGAGAAACGTTGTATGACGGAGAACGCAGCGCCCCGCCAGCCCCTCAGCTGGTTTATGCCAATGCTGGTCAGTATGGTCATCACGACCCTGACCTCTTCCCCCGTGCGAGCCGGCGAGCAGGTCATCGTCCAGTTGCCGTGGCAGCACCAGTTCCAGTTTGCCGGTTACTACGCAGCCATCGCCAAAGGGTTTTATCGGGAGGCCGGTCTGCATGTGACCTTGCGTGAAGCGGACTCCCGCACCGATGTGGTCAGCGAGGTGATCTCGGGAAAGGCCCAGTTTGGCATCAGCGGCAGTGATCTGCTGCTGGATCGGGCTGCCGGTCGTCCGGTGGTGGTGCTCGCCGCCCTGCTGCAGCACTCGCCGCTGGTTCTGCTCACGCTGGATCGGCCAGATATTCGCAACCCGGCCGATCTGGCCAACAAGCGACTGATGCTGGAGCCGGGCTCCAACGAGCTGCTGACCTACCTTTCCCACCAGACCCGCAGCCGCGACTGGGTCACCCTTCCCTACAAACAGGGGATTCAGGCACTGCTGGCGGGCAAGGTGGATGCCATCAGCGCTTACAGCACTACCGAGCCCTTCTATCTGCAACAAAAAGGGATCCCCTATCGGGTCTTCAGTCCGCGCACCATCGACTTCGACTTCTACGGCGACAACCTGTTTACCTCCGAGCGGGAGCTGATCACCCGACAGGATCGGGTCTACGCCTTCCAGCAGGCCAGCCTCAAGGGGTGGCGCTATGCGATGGACCACCCCGAAGAGATGATCAACCTCATCATGGAGCAGTACCCGACCGGGGCTGGCCGTGAACAGCTGGAGTTCGAGGCTCGTGAAACCAGAGAGCTGATGCAGCCGGATCTGATCGAACCTGGCTACATGCAGCAGGAGCGCTGGCTGCAGATCGCCAAAACCTATCTGGAGGCGGGCATGCTCACGGTATTGCCCAACCTCGACCGCTTTATCTACGACCCGGCGCAGGAGCGGCTGCGCCAGCAACGGCAGCTGCTCGACAAGAGCGTGGCGGTGGCCATGCTAATCACCTTTACCCTGATGACCCTGCTCGGCATCTTCTTGCACCTCTATCTGCGCCTGCGCCAGGAGGCGCGGGATCGCCAGCGGCTGACCCGTGAACTGGCCCAGAGCGAGCAACACTATCGCTTCGTGGCGGAGAACAGCGCCGATGTGATCTGGACCATGGATGCCGCCAGCTTGCGCTTTCGCTACGTCAGCCCGGCCATCACTCCTCTGAGCGGCTACGAGGCCCCCGAGCTGTTTGCCCTGCCCCTCAAACAGCTGCTGCCGGATGCCTCAAGGCAACTGCTGCGCGAGGAGATCTCTGCCACTCTGGAGGCCTGGCAGCGGGGAGAACATGACCAGACCCGCCGGGTCATTCGCACCCAGCTGCGCCACAAGGATGGCCATCTGGTGGCGACCGAGACCATCACCACCCTCCATGGCAACCACAATGCCCAGCCGGAGGCGATCCTCGGGGTCACCCGGGATATCACCGAGCGGGCAGCACGGGAGGAGATGATGCGCCGCCTCGCCTTCTACGACCCCCTCACCGGGCTGCCCAATCGCCGCTTGCTGCAGCAACGGCTCAAGGAGCTGATGGAGCAGGAGACGCCCCGTCCGCTGGCATTGATGTTTATCGATCTCGATCACTTCAAGCCGATCAACGACACCTTCGGCCATGAGACCGGGGATATTCTGCTCAATATGGTGGCCAAGCGGATGAGCCACTGCGTGCGCAAACAGGATCTGGTGGCACGGCTGGGGGGCGACGAGTTCGTTATCTTGCTGCCGGAGAGTGGCGACGAAGTGCTGGCGGTGGCCGACAAGCTGCACCAGCAGCTGCGCCATCCGTTCCAGCTGGAGGGGCAGGAGCTGCTTATCTCCAGCAGTATCGGGCTGGCGCTCTATCCCGAGCACGGGGAGGATGCCAAAACCCTGATGCACCACGCCGATCAGGCCATGTATCAGGCGAAGAATCGCGGCCGCGGCCGGGTATGCCTCTTTACCGAGGGCCTTGATCCCGCGCAGGGCGCCCTGCTGTGGCAACCCGGCCACGAGTGCGGTCACCCGCGTATCGATGCCGAGCATCGCCAGCTCTTCGTATTGACCAACCGACTGCTGGAGCGGATGAAAGATCAGCACGAGGATCCGGCCCCGTTTTTGGAGAGTCTGGAGAGCCTATTCGACATGGCCCGCCACCACTTCGCCTTTGAAGAGCAGATGCTGGCGGAGATCGACTATCGGGAGCTCGTCAGCCACCGTCAGGATCACCAGCGCCTGCTCAACAAAGCAGGCCAGCTGCTGCACGCCGCCAAAGCGGGGACTCTGGGCAACGACGAGTTACTCAACTTCATCATTCAGGAGCTGGTGGTCGGCCACATGAGTCAGGCGGATCGCCGCTACTTCCCCCTGTTCAGATCTGAGCGCAGCCTGTCTGTTGCGGAGGTGGTCGCCTAGTTCCCCCCTGTTCAGACCCGAGCGTAACGCGCCTCTTGCGAAAGGGGCGGCCTAGTCACCGCGCAGGGCTACCACGGGATCGAGACGCACTGCTCGTAGCGCAGGAGCAACCCCAGCCAATAGACCAACCAGAGCGCTGCAACCGAGCGCCAACAGCAGATAGAGAGGATGGAGGGTGAGCGGCAAGCCGGCCGCCAGCAGGGTGAGCAGCAGTTTGAGCCCCCCGAGCAAGGTCAGTCCCATGGCTCCGCCCAGCAGCGCCAGCACCACGGCTTCGAGCAGGAACAGCAATAGAATGCGCCGCCGTGGGCAGCCCAGCGCCATCAGCAGACCCACCTCGGGGATCCGCTCCTGCTGGGCGATGCTCATGATGCTGAAGATGCCGACCGCCCCGATCAGCAGCGAGATAATGCCGAGCCCGCCAACCGCCAGCTTGATGATGGAGAGGATTTTGTCGAGGCTGGTCAGCATGTCCTGCTGGGAGGTGAGGGTAAAATCCTCGGCGCCGTGGCGGGCGATCAGCACCCGCCGGATCTGGGCGGTGATGTCGGCCTCCGTCTGCCCGGCGCGATAGATGACGTCGATCTCCTGCAGCCCCTCCTTGTTGAACAGCGCCTGGGCGTGGGCGGCGGGCAGATAGATCATGTCATCCAGATCAAAGCCGAGAAATTGCCCCTTGGGCGCCAGCACGCCGGCCACCCGAAAACGGCGATCACCGGCCCGCAGCAGACTGCCCGGCACATCTCCGCCGGGAAACAATTCAGCCGCCACCTTGGCCCCCAGCACCGCATAGGCGCGGGGCATGGCACTGTCGTCCGCGGGCAGAAAACGTCCCTGCACCAGGGTGAGTCGCCAGCCGGAGAGCGCCGCCGAACCGGTGCCCAGAATGGCAGTGCTGCGGGTCAATCCGCGGCTGCGCACCTCCCCTTGCCCCTGCACCACAGGGAGCGCCGCCTCTACCCCTGCCAATCTGGCTAGGGCATCGGCATCCTCCAGCAGCAGGGGACGGCTGCTGGAGAGGATGCCGGGCGGGCCGCCGGCGGTCTCTGTCTTGCCCGGGGTCACGGCGATCAGCCGGGTGCCAAATTGGGAGAAGCTGTCGAGCAGATAGAGCCTGAGCCCCTCGCCGATGCCGGTGAGCAGGGTCACCGAGGCGATCCCGATGGCGATGCCGAGCGCCGACAGCAGACTGCGGCTGCGCCCCGCCAACAAGGCGCGCCAGAGCCAGAACAGCAGATCAGCGGCGCGCATCAGCCACCGCTCCACTGCCCGCTGCGCAGGCTGCTGACCGGATCTTGCCGTGCCGCCCGGGAGGCGGGCAGCCAGCTAAAAAACAGCCCGGTCAGCAGGGCCGCCGGTATGGTGCAGAAAGTAGCAAGCAAGGGGACCGCCGCAGGAAATCCGGGCCAAATCACTCCGGCGAGGCCAACCAAGGCATAGCCCAAGACAGTGCCAAACAGCGCGCCACTGCCGCTCAGCAGCAGCGCCTCCCACAAAAACAGCTGGCGGATCTGGCGACTGTCGGCCCCCAGCGCCTTGAGCAAGCCGATCTCGCCGGTGCGCTGGCGGGTGCTGATCAGCGCCAGATTCATCATCATGATGCCGGAGACCAGCAGGCTGATGGCGCCGATACCGGCAACTGCCAGGGTGAGGGTCGAGAGAATGGTGGAGAAGGTGGCCAGCATGGCGTCACGGCGCACCACGGTCACATCGAGCACCCCGTGGCGCGCCTGCATCAGCTGCTCCAGCCGCTTGACCAGCGGCGGCACCGCTTGCCCCGCCAGCGGCTGGATCAACAGCCGAAACAGCCCCTCGGTGTTGAACAGCCGCATGGCGCTACCCACCGGGATCAGCGCCGCCTCGGCCATATCCATCCCCAGATTGCTGCTCTGGCTGGTGAAGACCCCCACCACCCGAAAGCGGCGATTGTCAAAACGCAGCCACTGACCGACCGGATCGGCCTGACCGAACAGCTCACGGGCCACCTTGGCCCCGAGCAGGACGGCCGGTCGATCCTCTGCGGCATCCCCTGGCAGCCAGCGGCCGGAGAGCAGTTCCAGCCCGTGGGTATCGCGTAGCCCGTTGCTGCTGCCAAGCAGCATAGTCTGGCGCAGCCGCGCCCCCTGCTTGGCCTCGGCAAAGCCCATCACCAGCGGCACCAGCCGCACGTTTGGCTGATGCTGGCCAAGGTAGTGCATGTCATCGAGTGTGATCTGCCGCAGACTGTTGCCGGTGACCGGCGGCAGCCCGCCGGTGGTCTCCTTGCGACCCGGGAACATCACCAGCAGATCCTTGCCAAGGGAGCTGAACTGGTCGGCCACATAGCGTCTCGCCCCCTCCCCCAGCGCGGTGAGCAGCAGCACGGAGGTGACGCTCAGACTCACCGCCAGGATCAAAACCAGCGCCCGTGAACGCTGACGCAATAACGCCACGGCGGCAAAGCGGATCACATCGGGCCGCCGCATTCAGCCACCGCCGCTATCAATGTTGATGTGGCCATCGTTCATCAGGATCCGCCTGCCCGCCCGCTCACCGAGGCGCGGGTCGTGGGTCACCACCACCAGCGTGATCCCCTGCTCCCGGTTGAGCCCCTCCAGCAGGGTAATCACCTCCTCCCCGGAGCGGGAGTCGAGATTGCCGGTGGGCTCGTCGGCCAGGATCAGCCGCGGCGCCATTGCCATGGCCCGGGCGATGGCTACCCGCTGACGCTGACCGCCGGAGAGTTCGGCAGGGCGGTGTCCGGCCCGGTTCTCCAACCCCAGCTCCCCCAGCAACTGCTGGCTTCGGCGATGGCGCTCGGCGGGGGCGATCCCGCACAACATCAGCGGCAGCTCGACGTTTTCACGGGCGGTGAGGCGGGAGATGAGGTGAAACGACTGGAACACAAAGCCGATGCGATGGCCGCGCAGCTGGGCCAGCGCCGGTTCTGACAGGGTGGCGGTATCTTCCCCTCCCAGCCAGTAACGCCCCTCGTCTGGCCGATCCAGCAGCCCCAACACATTGAGCAGGGTCGATTTGCCGGAGCCCGAGGGCCCCATCACCGCCAGATACTCCCCCTCGGCAACCCGCAGAGAGACGCGATCGAGGGCAGCCACCTCGCTCCCCCCCAGAGTGAAACGACGGCTGACGGCATCAAGGCGAATGAGATCACTCATCCATCTGCTCCGTGGCGGCGCTAAAAGGACCCTCCCCGACAATCTGTCCGGGCTGGGCCGCCAGCCGATCACCGGCGGCGAGCCCCTCGGCGACTTCAATCCAGTTCCAGTTCTCCACACCCCAGCGGGGTACCACCCGCACCAGCTTATCCCCTTCCAGCCGCAGCACGCTGCCATCGTCGGCCCGGCTACTGGCCGCTACCCGCAGCACATCGGTGACGCGGGTCACCTCGACCTCAAGGTCGGCGCTGTAGCCAATAAGCAGGGGCACATCGGTGGGCAGGGCCGTGAGCGCCGCCTCCACCTCGACGGTGCGGGCCTGTTTCTCCAGCTCCTTCACATAGGGGGCGATGCGGGTGATAGTGGCGGCAAAATCGCGCCCAGGCATGGCGTCGAGCAGTACCCGGGCAGACTGGCCCACCTTGAGGCGGGCGGCATCCACCTCATCGATGGGGGCTGAAACATAGAGACAGCGATCGTCGATAAGATCGATCACCGGAGGCATGGCGACCCCGGGCGGTGAAGGGGTCATGTATTCGCCCAGCTTGCTGTTGACCTCCGCCACCACACCGGCAAACGGCGCATGCAGGCGGCGCTCGCTCAAGCGGGCCTCCACCTGGGCGACCTGCGCCTCGTCAACCCGCTCCTGCTGACGGGATGCCTGACAGACATAGCGGCGGGTATCGGCAAGGTTCTGGGCCTGCTCGGCGAGGGTGCGGGAGGTGAGGTTTTTGGCCAGCAAGGTGGCCAGCCGGTTGGCCTCCCGCTCGTAGTAAGCCGCCTCGCTGCAGCGCTCCTCGCGCTGGGTCTTGCCAAGGGCCTGCTGGGCACGGGCACGGGCAAGATCGGCGTGAATATCGTCACTCCAGAGGGTCAGCAGCAGATCTCCCCGGGCTACCCGCTCCCCGGCCTTGACGGCGATCTGCTCCACCACGCCGCCACCGGGCAGACTGAGCCCGGCCCGCTGACACGACTTGATGGTGCCAGCCCGAGTGTTGACCACAGTGACCAGCACATCCCCCCGCCCGACCTCAGCCAGCCTGATCGGCGTCGGCTGCGGTCGCCACCACCATGCCACAGCCGCCACCGCTACCACAGCGCCACTTCCCCACCACAACCAACCTCTCTTCATCGCGCATCCTTTCGCTAGTGACTCCCGTCATGAGCGTCGGGAGAGCAGGGCATAATAGAGCAAGGGTATCACCACCAGGGTGAGCAAAGTGGAGACCAGGATCCCGAAAATCAGGCTGATGGCCAGTCCGTTGAAGATGGGATCATCGAGGATAAACAGGGCCCCGATCATCGCTGCCAGCGCCGTCAGCATGATGGGTTTTGCCCGCACCTGCGCCGCTTCGATCACCGCCTGCTCGAACACCACTCCGGCGCTGCGCTGCTGCTCGATAAAGTCCACCAGCAGGATGCTGTTGCGTACGATGATCCCGGCCAGGGCGATCATCCCGATCATCGAGGTGGCGGTAAACTGGGCTCCCAGCAGGGCGTGGCCCGGCATCACCCCTATGATGGTGAGCGGAATGGGAGCCATGATGATGAGTGGCACCAGATAGGAGCGAAACTGCGCCACCACCAGCAGGTAGATGAGGATCATCCCCACCCCGTAGGCAATCCCCATGTCGCGGAAGGTCTCGTAGGTGATCTTCAACTCACCGTCCCACAACAGCGCCACCTCTCCCAGTTTATCCGGCTGCTGTACGTAATATTGGGGCAGGTCGATATCGGCACCGGCGGCAAACATGCCGTAGAGCGGGCTGTCGGTGTGGCCACCCATGTCGGCCACCACCATCACCATGGGCTGCATGTTCTTGTGCATGATATAGCTGGGGGCCACCTCATCACGGCGACTCACCAGCTCGGAGACCCGCACCAGCTGACCGCTCTGGCTGCGCACCTTGAGGGCCAGCACACCCGCCAGATCCCGTTTGTCACCGGGAGCCAACTCGATACGGATCGGCACCGGATACTTGGCGCCGTGACCCTGCAGCCAGCTGGCATCCTGATAACCCACCCCGCCATTGAGGGTGTTCACCAGATCCCCGAGATCGACCCCGAGCAGGGCCGCCTTGCTGCGATCCACCACCAGCCGCCACTTGGGCTGCGGGTCGGTCAGATAGATATCCACGTCCACCAGATCCCCTGTGGCCACAAAACGGGCCTGTACGGCGCGTGCCGCCGCTTCTCGGGCAGCCTGAGTCGGGCCATAAATTTCGGCAACGATGGGTGACCAGACCGGCGGGCCGGGCGGCACCTCAACGACTTTCAGGTTGCCCCCTGCCGCACTGGCGATGGCCTGCAGCGGCTCCCGAACCGACTGGGCAATCTGGTGGCTACTGCGATCCCGCTCATGCTTGTCCACCAGATTGACCTGAATATCCCCCACGTTGGCGCCGCTGCGGATAAAGTAGTGGCGCACCAGCCCGTTGAAATTGATGGGGGCCGCGGTACCGGCGTAGATCTGGTAATCCTTCACCTCCTCCACCTTGGCAAGCTCCCGCCCAACCGCCAGCAGGGTGCGCTCGGTCTGCTCCAGGGTCGCCCCCTCCGGCATATCGAGCACCAGCTGAAATTCAGATTTGTTGTCAAAGGGAAGCATCTTGAGCACCACCCACTGCACCACCGGCATGGCGGTAGCCGCCCCGACCAGCAGCAACACCGCCAGCCAGAGCTTGCGTCTGGCACGCTTGGCGCCATCACCTATCAGGAAAGGGGTCATCAGCCGGTGAAAGAGACCCGCCTTGGCCTCGCCGTGGGTACCGTGCACCTCACCCTTGAGTAAATGGCTCGCCAGCCAGGGAGAGAAGATAAAGGCCACCAGCAGGGAGATAAGCATCCCCATACTGGCATTGATGGGGATGGGGCTCATGTAAGGGCCCATCAGCCCGCTGACAAAGGCCATCGGCAGCAGGGCCGCGATGACGGTCAGGGTCGCCAGTATGGTCGGCCCCCCCACCTCGTCCACCGCCCCCGGTATCAGATCCTTGAGCTCCCCCTTGCCCAAACCGCGATGGCGGTGAATGTTCTCCACCACAACTATGGCGTCATCCACCAAGATGCCGATGGAGAAGATCAGCGCGAACAGCGACACCCGGTTGAGGGTAAAGCCCCACGCCCAGCTGGCAAACAGGGTCAGCGCCAGGGTGATGACGATGGCAACCCCCACCACCAGCGCCTCGCGCCAGCCCATGCTCACCAGCACCAGCAGCACCACCGCCGTGGTGGCAAAGATCAGCTTGCCGATGAGGGTGTTGGATTTGGTCTCGGCGGTGACGCCGTAGTCACGGGTCACCGTCACTTCGACGCCAGCCGGGATGAGTCGATTCTTGAGGCTCTCGACCCGTTCTTCCACCCGCTTGGCCACCTCGACCGCGTTCTGGCCGGGCTGCTTGCCGATAGCCAGGGTCACCGCCGGATAACTGCGATCCCCCTGCCCCATCCAGCTGCGCTGCACCGGGGTCTCCTGACCCAGCGAGACCCTGGCCACCTCCCCCAGATAGACCGGCTTGCCGTCGTGCAGCCCCACCACCAGCTCTCTAGCCTCCTGCTCGCTTTGCAGGAACTGCCCCACCTGCACCTTGATCTCCCGGTTATCTTGCTCGATAGCCTGTGTGGTGCCTACCTGATTGGCGGCCGCCAGTCGCTGGCTCAGTTCGCCCCAGCTGATGCCGTGGGCGCTGAGGGCCGCCGGATCCGGCATCACCCGCAACACGGCGCTCTGGCTGCCCAGCGTGTAGATATCGCGGGTACCGGAAATGCGCTTGAGTTCGGTCTCCAGCTCATGGGCGACCCGGGTCAGCTCGGGTGCCCCAAGTTGCTTGTTCCCCTCTTTGCTCCATAAGGTCAAACTGACGATGGGGACATCATCGATCCCCCGGGGTTTTACCAGCGGCTGACCGACTCCGATCCCCTGTGGCAGCCAATCGCGGTTGGAGTCGAGCTGGTTGTTGAGATCGACGATGGCCTGCTCACGGCTCACCCCTACCTTGAACACCACCACCAGCAGGGCGCCATCGGGTTGGGAAAAAGAGTAGAGGGTATCAATGCCCTTTATCTGGGAGACCACCTGCTCGGCAGGGGTGGTGACGAGAGAGGCCACTTCAGTCGGGCTGGCTCCCGGGAAGGGAATGTAGACATCGGCGAAGGTGACATCGATCTGCGGCTCCTCCTCCTTGGGGGTCACCAGCACTGCAAACAGACCGAGCAACAGCCCCACCAGCGCCAGCAGCGGCGTGATTGCCGAGCCCTGAAACAGCGCAGCCAGCCGACCGGCAGGCCCCAGCCTCTCCTTGTTGCCGTTCAGCTCGCTACTCATGGGCCACCTCCTGCTGCTGCGCCCAGGCATCGGGGGCCAACTTGTCACCGGCTTGCAGGCCGGCCAGGATCTCGCACTGTCCCTCGACGCAATGGCCGACCCGCACCGGCGTCAGGGCCCAGCCAGCGGGCTGCTGCAGATAGACGCCATTGAACTCCCCTTGCCGCAGCAGGGCACGATCCGGCACCTGCAACACCTGACGCTCACCCTGCTTGAGCTGCACCTTGAGCCACATGCCGGGCAATACCCCGGCGGTTTGCGGCGGCAAGTCGAGGCGCAACCTGAAGGCGTGGCTCTGGCTGTCGGCATAATTGAAGCGGGTCAGTTTGACCGGGGTAACAGACTTGCCATCGGGCAGCAGCACCTGCACATCCGCAGGCTCACGAGCCAGCGTCAGGGCGGATTGGGGCAACTCCACCTCCACCCGCAAGGTGTCGAGAGAGAAGCCGGAGAGCAGCGGGGTACCGGGAGCGACAGTCTCCCCCAACTCCACCAGCCGTTTGGTCACCACTCCGGCGTAGGGAGCCAGAATGCGGGTATAACCGTAGGCCTCGCGGGCCTGAGTGAGAGCCGCATCGGCCGCATTGACCTCGGCGCGGGCGGCGCGATCAGTCGCCTGGGCATTGTCGAGCTGGGCGCGGGTGATCACTCCCTTGGCGATAAGTGCCTGAAAACGAGCAAGCTGGCGCTCTGCCTCCACCTGCTGGGCCTTGGCTCTGGCCAGTCGCGCCTCGGCACCCGTGACGGCGGCAAACTGCTCCTTGCCGCTGATCTCCAGCAGCGGCTGTCCCGCCTGCACCTGATCGTTCACATCCACCAGCATGCGGGAGACCCGGCCGCTGGTCTGGGCCGCCACCGTCCCCTGGTTGATGGCACTGACGGTGCCATCCAGCGTCAGCCAGTCGGTCACCGGCAGTGGCGCCACTGTCAGCAAGGGCTCTGGCTCCCCTTCCGCGGCCAGGGCGGATGTCATGGCCTGCGATGTCATCACCAACAAGGTGATCCCCAGCAACCGGATCTTTTCCATCATTACTCTCCTTCCCTGGCATCATCAGTCACTTCACGGGATCAGGCGGTATGGGACTGGCGCACCTTATCCTTTCCCCGAGCTGGCGCCTTGGTCAGCACCCTGGCCAGCCCTCTGTCAAACAGCAAGATCCCGGCCACCATGGCCGCGATAAACAACATTATCATGGGCTGCCCGCTGGAAATGAGACTCAGAGCAGGCCCAGGACAGATGCCCACCAATCCCCAGCCGATACCAAACAGCGCAGCCCCGCCAATCAGGCGGCGATCCAGCACGGGAGCGGGAACCCGGGCCATTGGTTCCCCCAGCAGGCTCAGGGGACGGGGTTTCACCAGCAGAAAATAACCCGGCATAAAGACCAGCAGGGCGCCCCCCATCACGAAGGCAAGGCTGGGATCCCAAGTGCCTGCCAGATCGAGAAAACCGGTGACCCGGGCGGGATCCACCATGTCGGAGATGGCCATCCCCAGTCCAAACAGCAGGCCCGCAAACAAACTTGTCAGCAACTTCATGGCGATCAGCCCCTTACAGCAGATGATGAGTGACGAAGACGGTGATAAAGCCTGCCGCCATAAAGGTGAGGGTGGCGACGATGGAGCGCAGGGAGAGCCGCCCCATGCCACAGATGCCGTGGCCGCTGGTGCAGCCATTGCCAAGACGGGTACCGATGCCGACCAGCAGACCGGCCAGCAGCACAACGGGCCAGCCGGGCAGCGTGGTGAATGTGGGCATGCGGGCCCAGCCCAGGTTCAGCGCCAACCAGGCACCCGCCCCGAGCCCCAGCAGAAACAGCACCCGCCACGGCGCACGGTGTTGCAGCGCACCGGCCAGAATACCGCTGATCCCGGCCACCCGGCCGTTGAACAACATCAGGATCAGGGCCGACAGCCCCGCCAGCATGCCACCGCCCAAAGAGAGCAGCCATTGGCTTTCCATCATCAAGATTCCTTATTTTCTGAGTGACAAAAATGGGTTTGCAGCGCGCCCAACACATCGGCGGCCGCCTCGCTCACCAGCGAGTAGTAGATCTGCTGGGAGACCTTGCGCGAACGGATCAGGCCGTAGCGCTTCAATACCGACAGTTGCTGGGAGAAGGCCGACTGCCCGAGTTGGCTATGGGCCAGCAGCTCCCCGACCCCCTTCTCCCCCTCCACCAGCTGGCAGAGCACCATCAGGCGTTCGGGATGAGCCAACGCCTTGAGCAGGGAGGCGGCGGCTGTCGCATGTCTGTTCATCTCGTCGAATTGGCTCATAAGAGTAAATTAGCAATTGCTGATATTTGTTCTATTGTATAAAACAACACTAAATTAGCAACATCTAAAGTAGATAAGGAGAAAGACCATGACAGTAGATAACGGCGTCAGAATCGTCGCGGGTTGCATGTTGCTGCTCTCGCTGATCCTTACCACCTGGGTTCATCCGGGCTTTGTCTGGTTGAGTGCCTTTGTCGGGGTCAACCTGATCCAGAGCGCATTCACCGGTTTCTGCCCGGCCGCCATGCTCCTCAAGCGCCTGGGGCTGAAGTAACAGGTCGCGCAAGACAGGGGCGGTCCTGCTAGCGGGGCGTCATCGCGCGGCGATGGCTATCGTCGCTCCCTGATGCTTATGGAGGTAGCCAGTCGGCCCCATTATTGACAAACTTGTATCTAAATGTTGCTGGAAGGCCGATAAGGCTTTACCTCACCGCTCTGGATGAGTACCATTTTGCCGTTCTTAACACAGCGGAGACCATCAGTGGGCAACTCATCAAGTGACAGTTGTAGACCGACCCTCATCGTCGGTACCAAGGTCGCGAGCTAGCCGCAGGTCTTTCTCTGCCGCATGCTCGCAACCCTGCGAGAAGCGGAAATCCACTCCCCTCTTCTCCCTTTTTACACTTGACGTCAGGTGATCTGGCTTTGCCATGACACCTTGCCTGCATAGTTTCTGCTTCCCACAAGGAGGCTGCTATGCGTTTTATCTCAATCAAACCGGCTGCGGATCGCGCGGTCGCAACAGGTTCTGTTGCACCCCGGGCTCACCCCCTGCTGAGCAAGCTGGGGCGCGGCATGTTGCCACGCTGGCTGGGCGGCAAACCGCGCCAGCACCACTATAGGCTGCAGATCCGCTGCGAGGATCGCGCCGATATGGAGCAGGTGCTGGATATGGTGAGCCACACCCTGCAACCGGCCGGACTGCAACCGATGCAATCGATGAAACCGGGTCGCAGCGGCGGGCGAGAGCTGGTGCTCAATGTGCACTGCACTCCACCCCAGCGCCGCTATCTGGTGCAGTTTGTTCATCAGGTCGGAGTAGCGCATCCGGTGCGCTGGGAGCTGCGTCCGCGCATCGACACGACTCCCGAACTCAACTGACGCGCATCCTGCTGCACTAACGACCGTTCAAGGGGCCAGCCACGCTGGCCCCACTTGTTGCGTCCTCTCCGAGCGTCAGGGCATCTGATGATGCTCGCGCCCCGGAAGCTAAACCCGGGACGCTGCGTTTTTCTGCTGGCCATCCGCTCAATCCCCCTCTGATCCATCCGCCACCCGGCGTTTCATCATGGATTGTGCCAAGCCAGCTTTCATAAGAAGGAGTACGCCATGAAGATGTGGCAACAACTAGACATGCTCTCACTGCTCGACACTCTGGCCAGCCTGCTGCTCGCCTTTGTGCTCGGCAGTCTGGTCGGGCTGGAGCGCCAGTACCGCCAACGTACCGCGGGCCTGCGCACCAACGTGCTGGTCGCCGTGGGAGCCGCCCTGTTCGTCAGCCTGGCCCAGCGAATCTATGACCTGCACGGCGGCAACTACAACGTGGTCCATGTGGTGGCCTATATTGTCTCCGGCATCGGCTTTCTCGGCGCCGGCGTCATCATGCGCGAGTCGGGCAATATCCGTGGCATCAACACCGCCGCCACCCTGTGGGGTGTCGCTGCGGTCGGCGCCGCCTGTGGCGCCGGGCTCGCCATGGAGGCCATTCTGGGCGCCCTGTTCGTGCTGGCCGCCAACACCCTGCTGAGACCGCTGGTCAACCAGATCAACCGTCGCCCGGTAGACAATCTGGATACTGAAGTCACCTACAAGGTGACTGCCCTGACCCCCCGTGAGCATCAAAAGGAGGTGCTGCACTGGCTCGAGGAGATGCTGGAGCAGGCCAACTATCCCATGAGCGAGCTCGACATCGAGCCATTTGGCGAGAGGGATCTGGAGATCTCGGCGGTGCTGCTGGCCACCTCCATTGATGGCGACGAACTGGATGCCCTGATGGTGAAACTCGGCATTCATCCCCATATCAAGCAGATATTCTGGCGCGCCAGTACCACCGACTGAGCTGCCGGCCAGAGGAACGAGCCACCCGCCCACAGCAAAAAGCCCCGCCAGCAATGGCGGGGCTTTTTCATATGGATGAGCGAAGAGTGGCTAGCGGCGGCTGCGCCAGCGCACCCTGGGGGTGATCACCTGGGCGGTCTGTGCGGGAGGACTGCCCGCTATCAGTTGCTGCATCAGCTCGAAAGCGGCGAGGGCCAGCGCCGGACAATCCTGCGCCACCGAGTCGATTCGCATGGGAATGCAGTCGAGCAGGTCGTGATCGTCGAAGGTGCACAGCCGCATCCCTGTCTCCATCAACCCCGCCTCGTTGAGGTAGCGCAGTACCCCTTCCAGCAGGGTAAAGGAGGCGGTAAAGAGCCCCTTGGGGGGCGCTCCCAGCTCGGCCACCAGCTCAGCCATCAGCTGATAACCGGAGCTCGGCTGGTAGTCGCGATGGCGCACCCGGGCGGCATCGGCTTCAAAACCGGCGCGATGGAGCCCCAGCTCATAGCCCGCCAGCCGGTGACGGCTGGGGGAGAGATCCAGCAAACCGCCGAAGTAGTAGATCTCCTCTCCGCACTCGCTGGCCATGTCCCGCACCAGCTCGGCTGTCGCCTTGCAGGCATCGGAGATCACCATGGGCAGGCGCGACTCGCCAATATGGCGGTCGAGCTGTACTACCGGCAGGCGGTCGTGGATGCGGGCATAGATGTCATCGCTGTGGCCGCTGGAGGCGACAATAAGCCCATCCACCTGACGGCTGATGAGGTTGTCCACCACCCGCTGCTCGAGGGCGGGATCATCCTCGGAGCAGGCGATCAGCAGCTGGATGCCCGCCTCCCGGCAGTAGGCCTCGAGGGCACGGGCAATGCGGGCAAAACCGAAGTTGGTGAGATCGGGGATCACCAACCCCCAGGTGTAGCTGCGGGTCTCGCGCAGGGAGCGGGCGTGAAAGCTCGGCAGGTAGTGACACTCCTCCGCCACCGCCTGAATGCGCTTGCGGGTATCGTCGGCAATCCGGTACTCCGCACTCTTCCCGTTGAGCACCAGACTGGCGGTCGCCTTGGACACCCCCGCCAGTTCGGCGATCTGGGCAATCGTGATCCGTTTCTTCTTCTCCACCTGGCCTCCCGGCTGACTAGAACCGGGCTATTGTACTAGGCACGCCGACAGCGACCAGTGATTGAGGCAAATTTTGCAGCCATCATCGCCGTTACCTGATGAAAGTTGCGGCTTTTCCCCGGGGAAGTAGCGCGCCGACAGGCTGTGCCGCCCCTCATCGATGAAACACTCGAGACTGGAGCGATCGCACAGGACGGTGATCCGCCCGCCAGCCCATGGGCTGCTGCGGGTCTCCCACGCTCCGCTCTGCCAGTTCTGGCGCCGTAAGGTGATGCGCCCCGGCTGCCACACCAGCTCGGCCACGGCACCGAACCAGAGGCTCCCCTCATCGCAGAGCTCCATATCGAGCCAGGCCGAGTCGATGGCCAGCCCCGGAAACTCGCCAAGCGTCCCCTCGAAACGGGTCAGTTCTCCCTTGAGCGCCGCAAGCTCCGCCACTGGCCGCTGGCAGAGCCACTCATCCTGCCAGAACAGCTCCCGCGGGCAGCTCATCTGGTGGATCCAGCCGTGAGCGATCGTAGGCTGGCTCATCTCGTTCTCCTCCGGCAGCCCCAGCCAGCCGAACAGGAGGCGGCGCCCCTGACTGTCTCGGGTGGTTTGCGGCGCATAGAACTCGAAGCCCCGATCCAGCTCGTGGAAAGCCCCGTGGGCGAAGCGCTCGCCATCAAAATCGCCCGCCAGCCAGCCGCACTGGTAGAGGTTGCGATAATCCTCGCCCGCCGGGGCAATCCCCTGCGGGCAGCTGATCAGCACATGGCGTTCCCCCAGCGGGAAGAGATCCGGGCACTCCCACATATAGCCAAACTCACCCAGCTCCCCTCGCCCGCTACCGGCGATGGGGCCCACCCGCTGCCAGCTTTGCAGGGTCTCGCCGCGATAGAGCAGCACTTCCCCCTTGTCATCCAGGGTGCGGGCTCCCAGCACCATCAGCCACTGTTTGCCGTCGTGCCACACCTTGGGGTCGCGCACGTGGCCGCTGTAGCCTGCGGGTAGATCCAGCACCGGCCCCAGCTTGGCAAAACCACCCTCACCGTCGGCGCGGGCCAGACACTGATAGGCGGTGCGGCTGCCATCCGGGTATTTGACATTGCCGGTGTAGATAAGGGTCAGACGCCCCTGCTCGTCGCTCACCGCAGAGCCCGAATAGCAGCCGTGGCTCTCATAGGCTTCGGTGGGCAACAGCGCCACCGGCTCGTGCTGCCAATGCAGCAGATCGGTGGAGGTGACATGGCCCCAGCCCTTGTTGCGGTGCTCGCAGCCCAGCGGATTCCACTGGTAGAAGAGGTGGTAGCGCCCGTCGTGCTCGATAAAGCCGTTGGGATCGTTGAGCAGCCCCACCGGGGCTGCCAGATGCCAGCGGGGCCGATGGGGATCGGCCGCCGCCTTGAGCTGTCCGGCCAGCAGCGACCGGACAATCTGGTTGAGAAGATCGCTTTCCTTCATCACTCCACCTTGTATTTGAGCAGGTAGGAAGCGGCGAAGGCGGCACCAAAGGCGATCACCAGCCCGATGATGTAGTGAATAAGGCTCATGGGCTGGACGATGGCCATGCCGGGAATACCGGTCAGCCCTACCGCCGTCATCCCCACCTTGGCCGCCACCACGTAGGCGCCGCCGCAGGCCCCGCCAAACAGACCGGCAAGGAAAGGTTTGATATAGCGCAGGTTCACCCCGAAGATGGCAGCCTCGGTGATGCCCAGCAGGCAGGACATGGCAGCCGGCACGGTAATGGCCTTGATCTTCACATCACGAGTCTTGAAGTAGACCGCGAGGCAAGCCCCACCCTGTGCCACGTTGGCCATGGCCCAGATGGGCAGCAGGAAGTTGACGCCAATTTGCGGATTGGCCAGCAATCCCGCCTCGATGGCATGGAAGCTGTGGTGGATGCCGGTGATGACGATAAGCGAGTAAGTGCCGCCAAACACCAGCCCCGCCAGCCAGCCCGCCTGCTCATAGAGGGCACTCAGACCGAACGAGATGCCATCCCCCAATACCCGACCCGCCGGGCCGATAAAGAGCAGCGCCACGAAACCGGTGATGATGACGGTCAGGAACGGCGTGAGGATCAGATCCAGCGCATCCGGGATGCGCTTGCGCAGCTGTTTCTCCAGATGGGACATAAACCAGACCGCCAAGAGCACCGGGAAGACGGTGCCCTGATAGCCGATCATGGCCACATCCAGCCCGAAGAAATCCATGGTCTTGAAGCCACCGGCCACGCCCCAGGCGTTGGTCAGCGCCGGGTGGGTGAGGATGCCGCCAAGGGTCGCCCCGAGGTACAGATTGCCGCCAAACTCCCGCGCCGCCGTAAAGCCGATGAGGATCGGCAGTATGATAAAGGCTGCCGAGCTGAACATGTCGAGCATCACAAACAGGGCGCTGTCGGCATTGACCCAACCGTAGGTGCGCACCATGCCCAGCAGCCCCATCAGCAAGCCCGAGGCGACGATGGCCGGAATGATCGGCACGAAGATGTTGGAAAGGGTTCGCGCCAACCGCTGGGCCACGTTGAGCTTGGCCGCCGCCATGTCGGTCAGCTCAGCCTTGCTGGCGGTGCCGGTACCGGTCAGCGCCACAAACTCCGCATAGACCTTGTTGACCAGACCGGTGCCGAAGATCACCTGAATTTGGCCCGCGTTGCTAAAGCACCCCTTGACCCCCTCCAGCTTGTCGATGGCGGCCTTGTTTACCTTGCTGTCATCGGCCAGCACCAACCGCAGCCGGGTGGCGCAGTGGGCAGCACTGACGATATTCTCCTTGCCCCCGAGCAGGGGCACCAGATCCTTGGCTATCGCACTGATATTCATATTCTTCCTCTTATGACCCGCCACGCTGGCGGGCCCTAGTCACATGAGAGTAGGGGCTGTCGAGCCGGGCTTCTAACCTCAGCTCAACAGCCGCTTGCGCCTGATCGCAAAAAGGCATCCAGTTCGGTGCGGGTCGGCAGCGCCGTCATCGCCCCCTTGGCGGTGGTGGCGAGCGCCCCGCAGCCGTGGGCCTGAGCCAGGATGGCGGGTAGCTCGGCCATGGTTGGCAGCGACGAGCGCCCGGCCAGCGCCGCCAGCAGCCCGGCGACGAAGGCATCCCCCGCCCCCGTGGTGTCGATGGGGGTCACTCTCTGCCCCACCCACTCCAGCAACTCGCCATCAAGGCGAGCCACCACCCCGGCCGCACCCTGGGTCACCAGCACCAGCGCCGGGCCAGAGAGCGTCGCAAGCCCGGCAGCCAGATCATCCTCGCCGCTCAGCAGTTGCAGCTCCTCGATGGAGAGCTTGACCACATCCGCCTGTGCAATTGCCTGACGCACCAGCGGCAGCATCTCGGCAGGGTTGCCCCATACCTCGGGGCGCAGGTTGGGGTCGAAGCAGACCCGCCCGCCTGCCGCCTTGATGTCCGCCATGGCCTGCAGGCAGCTGGTGCGTACCGGCTCGTTGGCGAGCGCGATGGAGCAGGTGAGCAGCCACTGACCGGCCTTGAAGCGGGGCAACTCATTTGGGGTGAGAAACTGGTCGGCGCTGGGGCGCACCATAAAGGTGAAGCTGCGCTCCCCCTCGTCATCCAGTTCTACCAGCACGGTAGAGGTGCGATGGTCAGGATCGAGCCGCAGCGCACCGATATCCACCCCCTCCCCGCTCAGGGTGTCGGCCATAAAGCGGCCGAACGGATCGGCACCAACCCGGCCGATAAAGGCCGCATCGCCCCCCAGCCGTGCCACACCAACCGCCACATTGGCGGGCGCGCCACCCGGACACTTGAGGTAGTGCAACGCCCCTTCCGGGATCAAGTCCACCACCGCATCCCCCATTACCCACACACGATTCGTCACCTTGCTACTCCACTGCTGCATCGGATCCACGGTCAAACCCGAACTCTGTTCTGTTGGCTGACATTATCAGCTAAACCGTTTTAGCCAACCAACAGATCTCGGCACCGGCTGCCATTTTTGTGATCGGGATAACGAACTAGAACCAGGTTTCCATCTGTACGCCAAAGTTCCACTCGCCACCGGCGGTGAAGTTGCTCTGACCCATGGCATCGTCGCTGGCGTAGTTGTCGAGCTCGGAGGACCAGTCCATCCAGGTGGCGAAGACCCTAAGCTCAGGCCGCTCGAAGAAACCGGCGGTCTGCGCCTTGAAGGTGGGGGCGAAGGTGAGCTTGGTGAAGTTGCCGTTCACCGCCTGGCGTCCCTTGTAGCCCTTGGGATCGAGATCCATGTACTGCCAGGCCACCTCGTAGACCAGCTCGACGTTCTGGCTCAGCACCTGCGCCACCCGGGTATTGAAGGTGAGCCAACGGTACTCGTCCCCTTTCACGTAGCGATCCTGACTCTGCTCGGCCAGCAGGGCCGGGGCAAAACGCCAGCGCGGATTAAGATCGGTAGCGCCAAACACGGCGACCCGCACCGCATCGGCGTCCGGCAACAGCTCGCTGTCAGAGCCCAGCCCCTTGACCTCGGCCCCCAGCCCATGACCGTACAGCACCGCCGCCTTGGCAAAACCGGGGTTGAGGCCAAAGAAGCTCTCGCCGTGGTAGGCCAGCAGGGTGTGGGCCCCCTTGTCCGCCGCCTCGCTGCCCGCCCCCTTGTCATTGATGCGGGCGTCATTGTCCTTGGCCGAGAGGCCGTTCACCATCCACTGCCAGTTGCCGACGCGGTTGTTCATGGTGAGGATGTAGCTCTCGATATCGGAAAGACCGCTGGCGCTGATGTCGCCGTAATCGCGGCCATAGAGAGAGAAGTTGGCCTTCCAGCTGTCGGCCAGTTGCACGTCGTAAACGCCGCCGCCGGTACCGGCCAGGAACACCACGTCGGAATCGAGCCAGTGGATGTCGAAGTTGTCGCGATCAAAGCGCTTCCCCGCCCACAGCACCGCATTCTTGAAGGGGCCGTCGAAGCTCGCCAGATTGCCGATCTCGGCAAACACCTGACGGGTATTGAGGCTCGAATCGCTGGCGGTCCAGTCGTTGCTGGTCTCCACCCCGTCTGCCAGCATCAGCTTGTAGCGGGCCCAGCTGCCATCCTCGAAGGTCTGGGTTTTCAGCAGGTTGGCCTCCATATAGGTGTCATCCTCATTGCCAAGGCGACCGACGGCCCCGCCCACCGAACCGGCTGGCGTGATGTAGGGGCCGCCGCGCCCGCCGTTGCCATTGCCGTTGACCAACAGGCCCGAGCGGGCGTAGCCGTGAAACTCGAAGCCCTGGGCACCTGCGGTCTTCTCATCCACCTGCTGGCTGCGGTTGTCGGCCACCTGAGCCTGCTCGCTCGCCGCGCTCGCCTTCACTTCCGCCTGACTGGCACGGCTCTCTGCCGCCTCGGCTCTCGCTTCGGCTGCCTGTACCCGCGCCTCCAGCGCCGCCAATCTGGCCTCGACACTCTCACCTGCAATACTCGCCTGCGCCGCCCACAGCGGGCTGCTCATCCCCAATCCCAGCGCTACCGCCAGCGCCAACTTGCTCTTGAACATCATCATCTTCCTCACCTGTCATCTGTGGCCCGGACGGGCGCTGTTGTTATCGACAGCCAGAGCATAGCTAAACCAATTTAGCTAACTCAATATGACAACTAAACCGTTTCAGCAACAGTGTGAGCGGGATAACATTTGTACAGCAGGAATTGGCGGGAGTTGTGAGGAGGATCCCTCATCAGGATCCACTCAATAAGGCGGATCCCGATTCTGCGAGCAGCGACCCTGACAATGTGAATAGGAAGGGGGGCACCTCACCACCAACCGGATCAGGGTGCTGGCGATGGGTCTGCTAGGTATCGGCATACCCTATGCGTCATTCTGTTGGTGGAGATTGTTACACGCATTACACCATCAGGTTCGGCTACAAAGCAGCGTAAATAATACCGATCACGCATGCGATATGGCTGAATACGCGACATTCCTGTCGTTCAATTACCAAAATATCAATAAAGATGTTTCTAAATGTTTCTGGCGGTGGATTAATTATTTACCAATAAGAACCATTCCAGTAGCATCGCAGCATTGATTAATAACGGAGACCATCAGTGGGCAATTCATCAGATGACAGTAGGTTGTTGAGCTCGTCAGCCAATACCTGAGTCGCGAGATCCCCGCAGATTGTTCTGCCGCTATCTCGCACTATGCGGAGAGCGGTTTATTTGCACCTGAGTGCAATTCCTTCCCTGTATTCACTCGATGTCTGTTACTGACGCCATCCAATGCTACAGACTGGATGCGTAAATAATGCCTGCATGGGTCTTCTCCTGATATCAGGGTCACCATGTCATTACCACTGTTACCTCATCACGCCATGTTTTTCCGCCTCTGGCGTGCGTCAACGATGGCGAGCCTCTATCGCTGCAGGTCAGTAGCCACAAGGCTTTTGACAAGGTGGCATGGGAGATGGCAACAGCCGCTAGCCGGGCGACGACCGTCCCGCGATCCGCTCCACCTTCATTTACTTGTGCCGAGTGCAACACCTGTTCATTCCCCATGCGTGGCTATTGACGGGTAAGCATATGACGATTCTTTACATCAATCAGGAGGTGTGTCATGGACCCTGACCCTGGAGCCGGTATCGGCGACTAGTCCGGATTAATTTTCGGGCGTTATTTCCTTATCTATTTTTGCTGATGTGATGTCAGTCGGAATTCTATTTTCTATTTTCCAGGCTGATGTATTAAAGGATATATAAATGCAATACCAAGATATTCACCAACAACTGTATGTACTGCTGCAAAACAAGGATCGTATGGGGATCCAGAGCCTCAGCCTGAATATTCATGAGGTCGATCTGGCACAAGCGATAAACCGCCTGACAGATAAACATATTCATACCTTTCTCAATCTGGTTCCTGCATTGCGTGCCGCACGCATCTTCCGCCATCTGCCCAGCGATATTCAGGCCAGCCTGGTACGTTCCATGGCCAAGCCCCAATTGGAGGAGTTGTGTACCCGCCTATCCCCCGATGACAGAGCCGATCTCTACAATCGTCTGCCCGCAGCCTTGCGCCAGACCCTGCTCGATGCGATGACAGATGAAGAACGTGAGGATACGCAACGGTTGGCCTCTTACCCGGAAAACCTCGTCGGCTCCATCATGAGCTCGGATTGTGCCAGCCTGACGGCTGACATCACTGTGGGAGAGGGGCTGCAACGGCTGCGCAGCACTGCTGCCGACAGGGAGAGCATCTATACCCTGTATGTCGTGGATGAAATGCGCCGCCTCATCGGGGTTGTCTCCCTGCGCGAACTGTTTCTCGCCGACAGCAAAACCCCCATCTCGGCCATTATGCAGCGCGAGCTGGTGAGTATTCAGGCCGATGCCCCCAAAGGCGAAGCCGCGGAGATGATCGCCCGTTACAACCTGCTGGCCCTCCCCGTATTGAATCAGGATCAGCAGTTGCTCGGCATGGTGACCGTGGATGATGCAATGGATGTTGCCGAAGAGGAAGATGCCAACCGGATTGCCCGCTTCGGTGGTACGGCTGCGCTGGGAGGTCCCGAACTTGATCTTCGCGCATCCAGCACCTTTAACATGTTCAGCGCCCGATTCTTCTGGCTGGCGGTCTTGACCGTATTCGGCATACTGACCAGCAATCTGGTCGCCGCTCAGGAAGAACTCATCAGCGAAGTACTGATCCTCGCAGCCTTTATTGCCCCTATTATCGACATGGGGGGCAACTCGGGCAGCCAGTCGGCCACCTTGGTGATCCGGGCAATGGGCATGGGTCAGATCAAGCTGAGCATGCGTGACTTCTTTTTCGTGCTGCGGCGCGATCTGCCCGTCGCAATGGCTCTGGGGCTGGGTGTCGCCCTGCTGGAAGGGGTGATGGCATTCTGGAGCAAGAGCATCGGCTGGGACATCGTCATGATTGTCAGCCTCTCTGCCATGACGGTGACTGTGGTTGGCAGCCTGCTTGGTCTGGTCCTGCCGTTTGCCGCACGGAAGATGGGGACTGATCCGGCAACCCTCAGCTCCCCCATGCTCACCTCGATCATGGATCTGTTGGGCGTGCTGATCTATTTTGGTTTCGCCTATGCCTTCCTCGGTGGGTCACTGGCTGCTGCCTGACAGCGCACAGCAGATGGGGGCAGCCAAACCACCGCCATCTCCGATAGTTCAAGATAAAAGAGAGGGAGGCATCACGCCTCCCTCTCTCTTTATATCGACACGGGTCTATGCCATCACTTGGTCAGATCGTCGAAGAAGCGTTTCACCCCTTCGAAGAAGCCTTCCGATTTCGGCTTGTGAGTCTTGGCAGCGGCACCGCTGAAGGATTCGTCCAGCTGGCGCAGCAGCTCTTTCTGCTGCTCAGTGAGGTTGACCGGAGTCTCGATCACCACCTTGCACATCAGATCCCCTACCTGACCGGAGCGTACTGACTTCACGCCCTTGCCACGCATGCGGAACATCTTGCCGGTCTGGGTCTCCGGAGTGACCTTGAGCTTGACGCGGCCATCCAGGGTCGGCACTTCAATCTCGCCACCCAGGGCAGCTGCGGTGAAGCTGATGGGCACTTCGCAGTAGAGGTTGTTGCCGTCACGCACGAAAATTTCGTGCTCTTTGACGTGCACCTGTACGTAGAGATCCCCTGCCGGAGCCCCTGCCTCCCCCGCTTCCCCTTCACCGGAGAGACGGATGCGATCGCCGGTATCGACGCCCGCCGGAATTTTCACCGACAGGGTCTTGGTGCGCTGGTAGCGACCTTCACCGTGGCACTTGCGGCACGGATCTTTGATGATCTTGCCGCGACCGTGACAGTGCGGACACGCCTGCTGCACCGCAAAGAAGCCCTGACGCATCTGCACCTGGCCGGAGCCGTGGCAGGTCGGGCAGGTCTGGGCACTGCTGCCGGTGTGGGCACCGGAGCCGTTACAGACTTCACAGTGAACCAGGGTCGGCACCTTGATCTCCTTGGAGACCCCGCGCACCGCCTCTTCAAGCGTCAGCTCCATGGTATAACGCAGGTCGGAGCCACGGGCCGGGCCACGACGGGCACCACCACGGCCACCGCCGAAGATGTCACCGAATACGTCACCAAACATGTCGGCGAAGTCGGCACCGCCGCCAAAGCCACCGTGGCCACCGCCACCCTGGCTCGGGTCGACACCGGCATGACCGTACTGATCGTAGCGGGCGCGCAGGTTGGCATCAGTCAGCACCTCGTAGGCCTCTTTGACCTCTTTGAACTTCTCTTCGGCACTGGCATCGCCCTGATTGCGGTCAGGGTGATACTTCATGGCCAGACGCTTGTACGCCTTCTTGATCTCGCGCTCGTCGGCACCTTTTGACACCCCGAGCACTTCGTAGAAATCGCGCTTCGACATACTCATCCTGTGGTTACGCAGACGGGCGTTGGTCACCCAACGCCCGTAAATTCATTGACTAAGCCGATGAGCGAAGCCTGCTTCGCCCATCTGGGTCGGGCTTACTTCTTGTCGTCTTTCACTTCTTCGAACTCGGCGTCGACTACGTCGTCGTCAGCCTTGGCAGAAGAGGAGGACTGACCGGCATCAGCACCGGCTGCACCCTGGGCCTGAGCCTGCTGCTGGGCAATTTCCATCAGCTTCTGGGACGCTTCCAGCAGAGCCTGCTGTTTGGCTTCGATAGCAGCCTTGTCGTCACCCTTGATGGCAACTTCCAGCTCGCTCAGCGCGGCTTCGATCTTGGTCTTGTCGTCGGCAGGCAGGGCCTCACCGGCTTCGGTGATCTGCTTGCGTACGGAGTGAACCAGACCATCAGCCTGGTTGCGAGCCTGTACCAGCTCTTCAAACTTCTTGTCCTCGGCCGCATTGGCTTCGGCTTCGCGTACCATGCGCTCGATCTCGTCATCAGACAGACCAGAGGAGGCCTGGATGGTGATCTTCTGCTCTTTGTTGGTCTCTTTGTCTTTCGCGGAGACGTGCAGGATACCGTTGGCATCGATGTCGAAGGTCACTTCGATCTGCGGCAGACCGCGCGGTGCCGGACGGATGCCTTCTAGGTTGAACTGGCCCAGAGACTTGTTGTCGCTGGCGCGCTTGCGCTCACCCTGCAGCACGTGAATGGTCACGGCAGACTGGTTGTCTTCGGCTGTGGAGAACACCTGGGACTTCTTGGTCGGGATGGTGGTGTTCTTCTCGATCAGCGCAGTCATCACGCTGCCCATGGTTTCGATACCCAGGGAGAGCGGAGTAACGTCCAGCAGCAGTACGTCGGTCTTGTCACCGGACAGTACGGCACCCTGGATGGCAGCACCCATGGCCACGGCTTCGTCCGGGTTGACGTCTTTACGCGGCTCTTTGCCAAAGAACTCGGCAACGGTCTTCTGAACCAGCGGCATACGGGTCTGACCACCAACCAGGATCACGTCGTCGATCTCGCCAACTGCCAGACCGGAGTCTTTCAGGGCGACACGAACCGGCTCCAGAGAGTCTTTCACCATGTCTTCTACCAGGGATTCCAGCTTGGCGCGGGTCACCTTGATGTTCATGTGCTTCGGACCGGTGGCATCTGCAGTGATGTACGGCAGGTTGACGTCGGTCTGCTGGGCAGAAGAGAGCTCGATCTTGGCTTTCTCGGCGGCATCTTTCAGACGCTGCAGAGCCAGCTGGTCGTTGCGCAGGTCGATGCCCTGCTCACGCTTGAACTCGTCTACCAGGTAGTTGATGACGCGGTTGTCGAAGTCTTCACCACCCAGGTGGGTGTTACCGTTGGTCGCCAGTACTTCGAAGGTGGTTTCGCCTTCCACTTCGTCGATCTCGATGATGGAGATATCGAAAGTACCGCCACCCAGGTCATATACGGCAACCTTGCGCTCGCCCTTGACCTTGTTCACGCCGTAGGCGAAAGCTGCTGCAGTCGGTTCGTTGATGATGCGTTTTACATCCAGACCGGCGATGCGACCGGCATCCTTGGTAGCCTGACGCTGGGCGTCATTGAAGTAGGCCGGAACAGTGATAACGGCTTCGGTTACCGGCTCGCCCAGATAGTCTTCAGCGGTCTTCTTCATCTTCTTCAGCACTTCGGCAGAGATCTGCGGCGGTGCCATTTTCTTGCCCTTCACTTCAACCCAGGCGTCGCCGTTGTCAGCTTTGGCGATGGCGTACGGCATGATTTTCAGGTCACGCTGCACTTCTTCATCTTCAAAACGACGACCGATCAGACGCTTGATGGCGAACAGGGTGTTTTTCGGGTTGGTGATGGCCTGACGCTTGGCCGGCTGACCAACCAGGATCTCGCCATCATCGGCATAGGCAATGATGGACGGAGTAGTACGATCGCCTTCTGCGTTCTCGATCACGCGAGCAGTGTCGCCATCCAGAATAGCGACGCAGGAGTTGGTAGTACCCAGGTCAATACCGATGATTTTACCCATTTGACGAATCTCCAAATACTTTGAATAAACTGGCGAGGAACTCGCCTTAATGCGTTAACGGCTAGGTGGGGGCTGCCAATCTGGCTTTCAAGCTCCCGGCATCAAATTTTTTGTGCCGCCGCGGCCTTGCTACCTATATGGGGTCGCCGGACGCAGCTTCAAGCCCCAACCCTAAAAAACCACACCCTTTGTCATGGTTGCGCGGTCACGTTGAGCCGTAAACCGGGCAAGATGAACAGGTGCTGCACTGCGAAACAAAAAGCCCGCCACAGGGCGGGCTCGGGCACCCACAGCCAATCAGTCGACCGCTTTGGCGATCATCACCATGGCCGGACGGATCACCCGACCGTTGAGGTCATAGCCCTTCTGCATCACTGCAATGACGGTGTTCGGCGCCACATCGGCACTCGGTACCATGCTCATCGCCTGATGGGCGTTGGGGTCAAACGGCTGGTTGATCGGGTCGAGCGCTACCAGACCAAACTTGGCCACGCCGCTCTGCATGGATTTCAGGGTCAGCTCGACACCTTCGATCATCGGCTTGAGGGCTTCGTTCTCCTTGTCGGCCAGTTCGATGGCTCGCTCAAGGTTGTCCAGCACCGGCAGCAGTTCATTGGCGAACTTCTCCAGAGCGAACTTGTGCGCCTTCTCCACATCCAGCTCGGTACGACGACGCAGGTTCTCCATCTCGGCGGCGGTACGCAGGGCGCGTTCACGCTCTTCCGCCGCTTTTTGGATGGCGGTTTCCAGCTGCGCTTCCAGTTCGGCAATGCGGGCCTGCTCGGCTGTCACTTCACTGTCTACATCGGTCGGCTCGACTGGCTGGGCTTCCACTTGCTCCATCGCTTCAACCTTTTGCTCTTCGTGGTTCATGACATCTCCAATTCCGGGGTTACTTATGAGGGCCCTGACGTCTGGTTGAGCGACCGGACGACAACAGACCGACTATGTTGGCGCTATTATGGGGATGCATCCCCGGCTTTCAAGGGGTAAAGGGCAATCTGGGTTGCTGAATAGCCGCAACCGTCGGTTTATCCGGGTTACCGCTCATCGTTTAACCAGTAGCCTCAAGGGGATAGCCAGCCCCGTCACACGGGAGAGCGTCACAAGCGGAGCAAAGCACTGTATACTGGCCCGCAATACCCATCCCAGATCTGACTGACTATGGATTCTCCGTTCAAAACCATCGCCCTGATTGGCAAACCCCACCATGAGGGGGCCAACCAGACGCTGACCGGCCTGCATCAATACCTGACCGCCCGCGGCTTTCGGGTACTGGTGGAGAGCCGGGTCGCCCAGACCCTGAGCATCCTCGATGAAAACGTGATGGATCTGGTACAACTGGGCCAGCAGGCCGATCTCGCCATCGTGGTCGGCGGTGACGGCAACATGCTGGGGGCGGCGCGAGTGCTGTCACGCTTCGATGTAGCAGTGATCGGGGTCAACCGGGGTAACCTCGGCTTTCTGACCGATCTCTCGCCGCAGGATTACCTGCTGCCATTGGAGCAGGTGCTCTCCGGCCACTACAAGAGCGAACACCGCTTCCTGCTTGAGGCCTCGGTCTATCGCCACGGCGAGCGCAAGTCGAGTAATCTTGCGGTCAACGAGGCGGTGCTGCACCCGGGCAAGATCGCCCATATGATCGAGTTCGAGGTCTATATCGATGGCAGCTTTATGTATAGCCAGCGTTCGGACGGCATCATCGTCGCCACACCGACCGGCTCGACCGCCTACTCCCTGTCAGCAGGTGGCGCCATCCTCACCCCCAAGCTCAACGCCATCACGCTGGTGCCAATGTTCCCGCATACCCTCAGCAGTCGCCCCATCGTGCTCGATGCCGACAGCGAAGTGCGGCTGCTGGTCTCGCCGGACAATCAGGACGATGCCATGCAGGTGAGCTGTGACGGCCAGGTGACGCTGGCGGTCCACCCGGGGGACGAGATCCTGATCAAGAAGAGCCACCACCAGCTTCATCTGGTGCATCCCCTCGACTACAGCTATTTCCATGTGCTGCGCAACAAGCTCGGCTGGGGCAGCAAGCTGTTCTAATCAGCTTTGACCGACAACGGCATTACCAGAGAAGGGCGCCTGAATTGGCGCCCTTCTCTTTTCTTTCATTGCAACTTCCCCTGCACCCTCATATCAGTACCGCATTTTCATAGCCATGGCGCACTGGCGCGGCTTTCCTGTGTTAAAAATGGCGGCGCCCTCTTTACTGTATATAAGACCAGTATATACTGGATGCATACACAGTAATGTTGACCTATACAGGATGAGACCATGCTGACCCAGCTGACCGTCAACAACTTCGCCATCGTCAAGTTTCTCGAACTCGATCTGCAACCGGGCATGACCTGCATCACAGGTGAGACCGGTGCCGGTAAATCCATCGCCATCGATGCTCTCGGTCTCTGCCTCGGAGAGCGGGCCGAAGCCGGCATGGTGCGACCCGATAGCGACAAAAGCGAGGTCAGCGCCCGCTTCCTGCTGGACAACAACCCGGCCGCCCGCGCCTGGCTCGCCACCAACGAACTGGAAAACGAAGGGGAGTGTATCGTGCGGCGAGTCATCTCCGCCGAGGGTCGCTCACGCAGCTATATCAACGGCGTGCCCGTCCCCCTCACCCAGCTCAAGAATCTGGGTCAGCTGCTGGTCAACGTACACGGTCAGCATGCCCACCAGATGCTGCTCAAACCCGACTACCAGCTCGCCCTGCTCGACGGCTACGCCGGCCACCATCTGCTGCTCGATGAGGTGCTCCAGCACTATCAGCAGTGGCGTCAACTACAAAACGAGCTGAACCGGCTCAAGGCCGAGCAGCAGCAGCGGGAAGCCCGCCGCCAGCTGATCGAGTATCAGGTGCAAGAGCTGGACGAATTTGCCCTGCAGCCGGGGGAGTTTGAAGAAATAGAAGAGGAGCACCAGCGTCTGGCCAACGGCACAGAGCTGATGCAAGAGTGCGGGGCTTGCCTCGACCTGCTCTATGACAACGAAGAGACCACTATCGCTGGGCTGCTGCAATCAGCCGTCGATCGGGCCGAGGGGCTGGTCAGCATGGACAGCCGCCTCACCCCGGTACTGGAGATGCTGAACGAAGCACTGATCGGGGTGCAGGAGAGCCACAGCGAGCTGCGCAGCTATCTCGATCGGCTGGAGCTGGATCCCGAGCGGTTCAACGAGCTGGAAGGTCGCCTCTCCAAGGCGATCAATCTGGCCCGCAAGCACCACGTCAAACCGGCAGATCTGGCTCAGTACCATCAGGAGCTGGCCTCTGATCTTGCTCGCCTCAACTCCGATGAAGAGCGGTTAGAGGGGATGGAAGATGAGCTGGCCGAGGCCCGTCAGGCTTTTGTCCAGGCCGCCGAAGCCCTGAGTCAGAGCCGTCAGCGTTACGCCCAGGAGCTGGGCGCCAAGGTAACCAGCAGCATGCACGAACTGGCGATGCCCGATGGCCGCTTTGCCATCGAGGTGCGCCCCGATGCCCAGAGCAGCCTCTCTCCGCTGGGTATAGATCGGGTGGAATTTATGGTCACCACCAACCCTGGCCAACCGATCCAGCCGCTTGGCAAGGTGGCCTCAGGCGGTGAACTGTCGCGCATCAGTCTCGCCATCGTGGTGATCAGCGCCCGCAAGGTCTCAACCCCGACTCTGATTTTCGACGAAGTGGATGTGGGGATCAGCGGCCCGACTGCCGCCGTGGTGGGTCGCCTGCTGCGCCAGCTCGGGGAGTCCACTCAGGTGATGGTGGTCACTCACTTGCCTCAGGTGGCAGGCAACGGCCACCAGCATATGGTGGTGAGCAAGCATACCGATGGCAAAACCACCGAAACTCGGATGGATTCGCTCGACCAGAATGCCCGCCTCAATGAGCTGGCACGTCTGCTCGGTGGCGACCAGATCACCGACAACACCCTGGCCAATGCTCGCGAGCTGCTGCGCCGTTGAATCAGGCCAAAACGCCGATTTGCAGCGATGGCGACTGACAGGGCTGACCGAACATGCTGACTGCGCAGGCACAGGAGAGAGCTATGGCCTGCGCAGTCAGTAATAGCCAATAGCCAATAGCCAATAGCCAATAGCCAATAGCCAATAGCCAATAGCCAATAGCCAATAGCCAATAGCCAACTGTGAGCACCGAACTCACGTCAGGATTACCGACCCAGATCAATAAAATGGCGAGTTAGGCGAAGCTGGCAGCAACATGAGCGTGGATCCGGTTGCCTTCATGTAGCGGATTTCGCATAGTGTTGCCCCCCTTTATGGGTATCCAATTGTGAGGCTTTGTCTATGATCCACGTTTTTGGTCACAAGAATCCTGATAGCGACAGTATCTGCAGTGCGCTGGTTATCACCGACTGGCTCAATGGCCAGGGCCGTCAGGCCACCCCATGGCGTCTGGGTGACCTGCGCACCGAAACCCGTTTTATTCTGGAGCAGGCTGGCGTCAGCGAACCCGAGTTGCTGACCAAAGATATGACCGGTGAAAATGTCTGGCTGGTGGATTTCAGTGATCTGGAACAGGGCCCTGCCACACTGGCACAAGCCAATGTACTGGGCCTGGTGGATCACCACCGTCTCGGCACTCTGGTCACCCAATCTCCGCTGGATGCGTGGATCCGGGCCGTCGGCTGCACCTGCACCATCGCCTTCGATCTGCTGAGCCAGCAAGGTACCGTGACCCGCAGCCAGGCTCGCCTGATGCTGGGTGCCATCATGAGCGACACCCTCTGTCTCACCTCGCCCACCACCACCGAGCAGGACAAGATCGCCTGCGAGCGTCTTGCACCGCTGGCCGAGGTGTCGCTGGCCGAGTTTGGTCAACAGCTGCTGATGGCGAAAACCGATCTGAGCGGCCTCACTCCTGCGCAGTTGCTGCAGCAGGATGAGAAAGCGTTCCAGGCGGAAGGTTGCAACTTCATCATGAGCCAGATCGAAGTGGGCAGCGAGCAGCAGCTGGCCGAGCACCTGCCAGCCCTACAGCAGGAGATGGCCCAGCGCGTGGCGAGTGAAGGGCTCGACTTCTTCGTGTTGATGGTGACTGACCTGACTGCGGCTGCCAGCCGTATCTACTTTACCGAGCACGCCAAAGTACCGGCAGAGTCCAGCTACCACCCGGGCTTTGTCAGCCGCAAGAAGCAGGGTCTGCCCTGGGTAATGGATCTGCTGGCCAAGGCCTGATCCTCACTCGCCATTACCTATTCCAAAGCCCTGCCTCTGCGCAGGGCTTTATCATCGCCACCGCCAGCCGCACTCCCCACCCTCTTGCTGACCATCTTGCTCACCACTGCGGTCTCTCGCTTACTCCTTTCACGGCTTATTGACAGTTAACGCCATAACTTTGCTTACATATTTGCGGCTGTTATTTATCAGGGCTTTGCTGCAGGATAATCGCCGCGCACAACCTTTTCCGTTTCCATTCAGGTGATCGATGAACATAACCCCCAAGCAGAGAACCCTGGCCATCACCATGCTGATCGCCATGGTGCTCCTCGGCTGGCTGCTCTGGCCCAGTCAACCACCCAAGGCGATGCTGACCGCTCAAGTGACCCGCGAGGATATCGCCCAGACCGTACTGGCCAGTGGCGTGCTGCAGGCCGTGGAGCAGGTGGATGTGGGGGCCCAGGTCTCCGGTCAGGTTACCAAGCTGGCCGTCGAGGCCGGAGATCAGGTCAAGCAGGGAGACCTGCTGGCCGAGATCGATCCCCTGATTGCCCAGAACAACCTCAAGACGGCCGAGGCGGAACTTGCCAGCAACCGCGCCCAGCTCAAGATCAAGCAGGCACAACTCAAACAGAACGAGCTCGCCTGGCGGCGCCAGCAGCAGATGTTCAAGCAGGAGGCGAGCTCAAGGGCCGATCTGGAGAGTGCCGAGGCACTGCTGGCGGTCACCCGCGCCGAACTACAAAATAGCCAGGCCAATATCGACAACGCCCTGATCAAGGTTGATCGGGCCAAGACCGAGCTGGGCTACACCAAGATCCTGGCGCCGATGGATGGCACCGTTATCAGCATTGTGACCCGTCAGGGCCAAACCCTGGCAGCCAGCCAGACGGTGCCGACCGTGCTCAAGCTGGCCAACCTCGAGACTATGACGGTCAAGGCGCAGATCTCCGAAGCTGATGTCACCAAGGTCAAAGCTGGCATGCCAGTCTACTTCACCCTCATTGGCGATCCGGATACCCGCTATCAAGGTACGCTTCGCGCCGTGGAGTTAGCGCCCACCAACATCAACGATCAGGCCACCACCGGCACCACCACCAGCAATGCGGCTGTCTACTACTACGCCCTGTTCGATGTACCCAATCCCGACCATACCCTGCGGGTCGCAATGACCACCCAGGTGACCATTGTGCTCGGCGAGCGCAAGCAGGTGCTCACTGTGCCGCAAACCGCCCTCGGCAAGTCGCTGGGTGACAACGAGTATGAAGTCACCGTGATCAAGGACGATGAGACAACCGAAACCCGTCATATCAAGACCGGTATGAAGGACGAGATCCGCATTGAGGTGATCAGCGGGCTGAGTGAGAAGGAGGAGGTGCAGCTCAATCACAGTGCCCCCGCCGACAATGATGAGATGGCGGTGATGCTATGAGTGAGCCCCTGAACCAGCTGCCGTTGATCCAGCTGAAAGGGGTCGAGCGACGCTACCAGAGCGGCGACAGCGAAGTCACCGTGCTCCACCCTCTTGACCTCACCATCACGGCAGGAGAGATGATCGCCATTGTCGGCGCGTCCGGCTCTGGCAAGTCGACCCTGATGAACCTGCTGGGTTGTCTCGATAGCCCGAGCGGCGGCCAGTATCTGTTTCGCGGTCAAGACACCGCCACCATGGATGCGTTGGCGCTGGCCCGGCTGCGCTGCCACCACTTCGGTTTTATCTTTCAGCGCTACCACCTGCTGCCCCATCTCGATGCCGCCGCCAACGTGGAGATCCCGGCCGTCTATGCCGGCACCAGCCGCCCGGATCGCCAGGCACGTGCGCGTCAGCTGCTGGGCAGACTGGGACTGGCCGATCGCAGTCACCATACCCCGGGCCAGCTCTCCGGCGGTCAGCAGCAGCGGGTCAGTATCGCCCGGGCGCTGGCCAATGGCGGCGAAGTGATCCTCGCCGATGAACCGACCGGCGCACTGGATAGCCAGAGCGGCAAGGAGGTGATGGCGATCCTCAAGGAGCTGCATGCTCAGGGCCACACCATCATTCTGGTCACCCACGATATGAACGTGGCCAGCCATGCCGACCGGATCATCACTCTCAAGGATGGTCGGATTGAACAAGATAGCGGCCCCTGCCAAACGGCCGTGTTGGCTCCAGCCACCGCTGTAGCCTCTCAAAAAGTAGCGCCCACTACAGGCGCCATGGGTCACGACTGGGATCGTTATCGGGAAGCGGGACGGATGGCGATGCATGCCATGCTCGCCCACCGGATGCGCACCTTCCTCACCATGCTCGGCATCATCATCGGCATCGCCGCCGTGGTGAGCGTGGTTGCTCTTGGTCAGGGCGCGCGCGCCAAGGTGATCGACCAGATCAATGCGATGGGCACCAACACCATCGAAATCTTCCCGGGTAAAGGATGGGGCGATGAGAAGATGGCCAGCATCCAGACCCTCAACAAGGGGGATCTCGATGCCCTGTTGGGGCAACCCTATCTTGCGGGCGCCAGCCCCGAGATAGGCAGCTCAGGCCAGTTGCGCTATCGCAACAAGACCAACAGCGGCAACGTGACCGGGGTCGGTAACGACTATTTCAAGGTGAAGGGGATGACGCTGGTCAGTGGTCGCTTACTGGAGTGGCAAGATATCCAGCAGCGTGCCGCCGTCGCCGTAGTGGACAAGAAGAGCATCACCAGCCTGCTTGGCAAGGAGGATCCGGTCGGCAAGGTGGTACTGGTCGGCACCTTGCCGGTGCGGATTGTCGGTGTGGTCTCGCAGGAGACCGGCTTTGGCCCCACCAGCCAGTCGGTCAATATCTGGCTACCCTACAGCGCGGTGATGAGTCGCCTCATCTCGCAGCACCACTTCAGCCAGATCACCATCCGGGTCAAAGACGGGGTACAACCAGCACTGGCCGAGCAGGCGGTGATCGAGCTGATCACCAAGCGCCACGGGGTGAAGGATTTCTTCACCTTCAGCAGCGACAGCATCATCAAATCGGTGGAAAAAACCACCGCCACCATGACCCTGATGGTCTCGGCCATCGCGGTGATCTCGCTGATCGTCGGCGGGGTGGGCGTGATGAACATCATGCTGGTGTCGGTGGTCGAGCGCACCCGCGAGATCGGCATTCGCATGGCCGTGGGCGCCCGCCAGTCGGATATCCTGCAGCAATTCCTGATTGAAGCTGTGATGGTGAGCCTGCTGGGGGGGATATTTGGCGTCGGCATCTCGCTCGGTATTGGCGCGCTCTTTTCACTGCTGGTGGACTCCATCAAGATGCAGTTCTCGCTCTTCTCCATCCTGATGGCCTTTGGCTGCTCGTCACTCATCGGGATCCTGTTTGGTTACTTGCCGGCACGCAATGCGGCGCGGCTCGACCCTGTTGTCGCACTGGCGAGGGAATAACAATGTACAAACTCTCCTGGCTGGCTCTCTGCATGGCCCTCAGCGGCTGTAGTCAGCACAGCAGCTATCAAAGACCCGAGCTGGCGATCGCCCCTGCATGGCAACAGGCCGAGGGCGCCCAACTGGCTGCGCAGGCTGGCCTCTGGTGGCGGGAATTTCATGATCCCCAACTCGACAAATTGGTCGAGGCGGTTCTAGCCGCCAACCCGGACATGCATGTGGCGGCCCTCAAGCTCAAAAGCGCCAGACTGGGCGCCGAGCAGGCCGATACCAACCTCACCCCCTCGGTCAATGGCACTATCGCAGCCAGTGGCAACAAGGATCTGAAAAGCGGCAAAGGCACCAACAGTCTGGGCCCCTCGCTGAGCCTCAGTTACGAAGTGGATTTGTGGGGCAAGCTTGCCTCGGTGCGAGATCAGGCAAGCTGGGAGGCGGCGGCAAGCGAGCAGGATCTCGCCAGCACCCGACTCCTGCTGATTGGCAATACTCTGGAGCAGTATTGGCAGCTCGGCTATCTCGGCTCTGCCATCACACTCGGAGAACAGCAGCTGGCCAACCTGACGCGAACCGAGCTGCTGACCCAAACCAAATACCAGGCAGGCGCCATCACCCGACTCGATCTGGCGCAGGCACGCCAGCAACTGGCAGGCAAGCAGGCTGAGCTGGCCTCCCTCAAGGCGCAGCAGGAACAGGCTCGCAATGCCCTGCTTCTGTTGCTGGGCCGCAGCAGCGGGCCGCTGGAGTATGCACCCGCTTCCCTTGCAAAGCAGGCCATTCCTGAACTTGCGGTGGGTATTCCGGCCGATGTGCTGGCCCGCCGCCCCGATGTCAAAGCGGCCGAATTGCGGCTGAGCAAGACGCTGGCTAAAGGGGATGAGATCCGCACCAGCTTCTACCCCAGCCTGACCCTGACCGGCAGCGCCAGCACCGCATCCGATAGATTGGCGCAAGTGCTGCAAAATCCGGTTGGTACGCTGGGAGCCAGCCTTGCCCTCCCCTTCCTTGAATACAACCGCACCCAGCTCGCCATTGAAAGCTCGGAGCTGGATTACCAGATCGCCGAAACCGAGTTTCGCAAGCAGCTCTACACTGCACTGGTGGAAGTGGAAGACAATCTGGCCGCCCGCCACTATGGCCAGCAGCGACTCGATTATCTGCAGGAACAGCTGAGTTATGCCCGGGAGGCCGAACGACTGGCCAAGGCTCGCTTCCAGGCGGGTGCGACCGGTGTACAGGCTTGGCTTGATGAGCAGAACCGACTGTGGGATGCCCAGCAGAGCCTGCTGGCACAGCAAAAAGAGCAGCTCACCACCACAGCCAAAATCTATCGCGCCCTGGGTGGCAGCGATAGCGTGACGCCCCGATAGCGCTTCACCTGGCTATCCCCCACTCTGCCTACAGAGTGGGGAATATCATCGCCATAGACCATACAGAATTTCCTCTCCCACACGGCAGCCGAACTCCATTGCCCATCATCAGGGGCAGGTATGGCAGCGCAGCCAATTACATGCATCGGCGACCCTGAATATACCGGCCATACCTTGCGGCTCTCTCTATACCTAACGCTCCCTGACCGGAGATAACGATTACCGGATATTCCATCAGCAGAGAGCTCTACTCTTGCCGAGCGACGCACCGTGAATCGTGAATCGTGAATCGTGAATCGTGAATCGTGAATCGTGAATCGTGAATCGTGAGAAACATATCCGAAGCTCGTATCAGCACAACGCATACAAATAGCGATATCGCGTTGGTGAGCCACAGGACAAAATTAATCGTAAACAACGAATGATATTGAGTAAAGGAACTGCGGGTAAGGCGAGAGAGAAAGGATACAAACGAGGAATGCAGATAACAATGAGGTGGAAATACTGGTTGGATAACCACGAGTAAAACGGCAAAAATAATGCCGCCCGAGGGCGGCATTATTCAATCTCTGAACCTGACGAATTAGATCAGGAAATCGTTCAGGTCTTTACCCAATGCTACTTGAGCAGCAATGGCTTTCGGCATACGGCCTTGACCGGTCCAGGTTTTTTCCTGGCCATCTTCTTCGTACTTGTATTTAGCCGGACGCGGAGCTCGCTTGCTCTTGGCAGCGCCAGTTGCAGCAGCCGGAGCAGCGGCAGTCGCCAGTAGCTCACGAGGATCAATACCAGCCTGCTGCAGCATTTCGGTGAATTCATTCAGCTTGCGCTGACGCTCTTCCTGTTCAGCACGCTCCTGTTCAACAGAATCGGCGCGCTCTTGGTAAACCAGGTCAAACTTCTCTTTAGCTTCCAGCAGTTGCTCAAACGGCAGCTCACGAACAGCCGCACGCAGACTGCGAATGTTCAGCAGAACTTTCAGAAACTCGTTCATTATTTCCTCACAAAAAGTCGGTCACAGGGATTACCGTGTCAGAATAGCATGGACAATTGATAACAACATACCGTTTTCTGTATTTACACTCCTTTTTTTTTATTTTTCACTCACCATACTCTCTTGACGCGAAGCGTGATAACAAATCAATGCTCAGTTGTGATTGCTATACAATCTGACAGATGATGATCTCAGATATTACAGGGCTCATTAATATCCCACTACATGCAGTCAGAAGATTCTCTTTATAGTGACACCCGATATGCCCTCCCCCCCGCCCAGTTACCCATCAAGCAAGGTGAAATAAAAAAGCCACAAAGCAATTCCTCAGCAACGACGACTTAAAAAGCCATGATTTTTATCCATAAAAATCAAGAGCTTACAACACCAATCCATATATCTAAAGACAAATAAACAATCTGTTTTTTAACATAACCGATCTTACCCGGTTGTTAAATTACGCTAATTTGCGCGAGCATTACTTTGTGCAGATTGATCAACACCACTGATCACCGGTATAGCTACAGAGCCACTCAGCAGAGGTTCCGCAGGATAGAGTCTGAGCGCTTCCAGACGCATCGCATCGGCTGCCTCTTTGCGACCCAGAGCGTTAAGTGCTGTCACCATATTGGCGTATATATTAGCTCGTGGTGTATGAAGTACGAAGTCCTGCCCCCACTCCAGATAAGCTTCCAGTTCAGCCTTGTTGTTTGTCTGCAAACCGACCATCAGACGAACCGAGTTCACATCAAATTCAACTCGTGTCAGCCATGCCATAGGATTGATAATCTCCAGCAAGAGCGTCGGCTCCTTATAACCTCCCCGCTCGTATTTGGTGACGACCCAGGCAGTATGAAGGGCTGTCATCATAAATGGGACAACCAATAGAGGGATAGCTATTGCCATAAATCGGAGCAACAACCAGGGGCGATACTCAATGTCCAACCACGATGGGCTACCGCAACTCACGAAACGGGTTTCTTCAATCTCGGTGTCAACGACATAGATCAGCGTCAGCAACAACCACCACAACACGATTGCATGGTAAAGGGGATATTCCGTCTGAGTATGGAGCAATATCGGTGTCACCAGGGCAAGCAGTGCCATGGCATTTACCCAACGCACCTTCGTCAGGCACCACAATAATGCGCCCCCCATGATCACCATACCAACCATGGGAGCCACCCCTCCCTCAACAGCCCAATAAAGGAATTCGTTGTGGGGATGGTCAAGATTGTACTCAATCTGCACCATAGATGGATTCAGCGCCTTATCAGCCATGTAGTGATGGAGAAAAACAGATTCAAAACTGCCGTATCCCCAACCACTCCATGGTGCTTCGGCAATCAGCTTGGCTGCATAAGGCCAATAAATAGATCGCATACCACCAGATTGATAAATCTCCAACCCGCGCTTTGCTCCTGCCATCCAGTACTGTGATAGCAGGCCAAGGGCCACCGCAAAAATAACCAGCGCCAACATACGCCATAGCAATCGATGGCGATGGAGTTGCGGTATCAATAAAAACAGAGCTAGCAGACCGCCAAGTTGACCCACTCGGGATTGCAAAACAACCAGCAACAGTGTTGCTGATAGAATGACGCCATAGCGCAGAGCCATCAGCAAACGACCACCCTCTCGGCGTAATTCCAGCCAGATAGCAAGGGCAAGACCAGTTGCCATAAAGGTTGCCATCACGTTTGGCTGTTGAAAGATCCCGTAAGGACGATTGGTTTTAGTGTCGTAGCCAATCCAGTTACCGGGTGTCAACAGATAGAACTGTATCAGACCGAGCAAAGCCTCCATCGCGATCGCTATCAGGACGATATATAGCAAGCGATCTCGCTGCAACCGATTGAAGCGCCATTGATAGAGCCCGAATAAAAACAGCAGACCAGCAAAAAGCCCCAATAATCTGGGAATGGCATAATCCCTGAGTGCAAAACCTGGATAGAACATCGGCAGCAGTAGCAAGAGTGCCCCTATCCATAAGCCCGCTTGTAATGGAGAAAAGAGCAGACGCTGGCGTAACGTCACTTGCCACAATCCTAATCCAATAGCCAGCGAGGCAAACACCCATCCCCATGCGTTAAAGGGCAGATATAGCCCTGCTCCTCCCGGGTTGTGCATAAAAAAATGCACTCCAAGTAACCAGTATAATGAAGATAAAATCCAATACAAGCTGCTCATATATTATTTCCGTATACTCAACGAGCCCCAAACCCTGTCAGCATTGTTTTAATAGTTTTGATTACTATTAATAGATCAAGCCAAAGCGAAAAGTTTCTAATATAATAAAAATCATATTCTAATTTTATACGAGTACTATCTGTATCAGCTGAGTAGCCATGCATCACCTGAGCCCATCCACTTATACCAGGACGAACCATATGACGATACATATAGAATGGTAATTCAGACTCAAACCTCTCCACAAAAAAACGCTGTTCAGGCCGTGGACCAATCAAGCTCATATCCCCTTTAAGAACATTAAAGAATTGCGGGAGCTCATCAATTCTATATTTACGAATAAAATGACCAACACGAGTAATCCGTTTGTCAACCTCCTGAGCAAAATATGCATTGTCTGATGATGAACTGTCATGCATACTACGAAATTTATATATTACAAAATCTTTATTACCCAGCCCAACTCTCTTTTGCTTAAAGAAAACAGGGCCAGGGCTTTCCAGCTTTATTAATATTGCTGTTATAAGTAACAGCGGCATAAAAAAGGGGAGTGCAATTATAACAACCAAAAGATCAGCTAGTCTTTTTAAAAAGAAATAAAACAACGAGGGAATAGCGGAACCCAAGTCATTTTCATATAATTGCTCAACGCTCACTCGGCCTGTTAATGATGCATATATAGTTTTGCTGTGATAGATTGGTATCCCTAACAAAACGAAATCAGTTAATAACCTTTGCCATTCACTCGTCAAATCAGATGAGTGAAAGTCAGCAACTACGGCATTACCACAAAACAGAGAAAAATCGGGTTTGTGAAGAATATTCCATTCAACAGCAGTCAAGGCACACAGTTTCTGATAATTACCAACCGGGATGATAGAATACTTAACCTTGCCAGATCGTGCCCCTAAGTAATAAATAAGCCAGCAAGATACTAAAACCAATATATACGAGCTTATAATTACTGGCCTACTATACTCAAGACGAAACAGCAGCAACACACCGAATAATATTCCATACACAGCGGTTACTGTTGGAATCATATAAGATAAAGCATTAACTCCAGGATAGCAAAGCACTCGACTCAGGAAAAAACCAGCAGTAATACATGTTATAAAGATTCCTAAAAGTGAATTTATTTTTACATCATCAAGGAAATTCCAAAAGTCCTCGCCCCAAAACAAAAATGCAGGTAATAATGTTGATACCAAGGATGTAAAAAAGAACATTATTGTATAATTAAACCGTACAAGGTCATACCAACGACCACCATATGGATAATAGCTATTATTTATCATGAAAAACTCATTCAGTTATCAACCACAGGGCTGAGCGCCATCGATATGCTGAGCCAATATGTCAAAATATATGCCAATGATTTTTTTCTCATCGAATCTGGCACTAACTAATTGCCTCCCAGCATTACCCATCAAGGTTCTTTGAGCTGTAGTCATTCGTATGAATGTCATCATCGCATCAGCCAATGATGAAACATTTCTAGCTTGACAGAGTAACCCGGTTTTCTCATGTAGCAGTACATCTCTACATCCAGGAACATCGGTAACAATAATTGGCTTTGCCATTGCAGCAGCTTCGATCATAGTTCTTGGCAATCCTTCGCGATAAGAAGGTAACACAATACAATCACTTTCCATTATGATAGGCCTAACATCATGTGTAGTACCGAGATATTCCAGCACACCGTCATTGATCCATTCATGCAACTGTGCATATCCGATCGCTCGTGGGTTATCAGCCTGAACATCGCCTAGCAATTTAAACTTTATGTTTGGATGACGAATATGAATCTGCTTTGCGGCTGCTACATATTCTCCAATCCCCTTATCCCATAACAACCGCGCAATGAGCAAAAAACTAACCGAGTCATCTTCAGCAAATTTTTCTGAAGGATAAAAAAAACTCAAATCAACGCCCTCGCCAGGCAGTAACAGAGTCTTTCTTTTATCTACCAACTGTCTTGATACAAATTCAAGGCGATCATCTTCATTTAAGAAAATGACTAGCTTAGGATATTTAAAAGCGAATTTATAAAGCAACCTTACTACTTTGGGCACCCAACCATCATTCATAAAGGCATATCCTAACCCAGTGGTTATAGCCAAGGCAGGTGTGCGACAAAGATGTGCAGCAAAAGAACCATATATATTTGGTTTTACCGTATAATGGATAATTAAATCCGCATTAATTTTTCTATATATTCTTACGAAATCAAATATTAATTTTAGTTCAACAATTGGATTGACTCCTTTAGGGGATAGTGCCAACGGTATAAATGAACACCCCAAATCACAGAGCGAAAAAACTGTATTATCAGGTGGAGAAACAATGGTTATGCGATATCCATGTTGTATAAGTGCAGATAATAATCCGCGGCGAAAATTCCACATTGACCACGCTGTATTGCTCACCATACAAAGATGTTTGCTCATGTGTAGTCCTGGTACAAATTTAACCAACGCAGACAGATAGTCTCTATTGAATAATGGCTAATAACCCGAATCCGAGCCTCCCTAGTCATCACCTCTCTCTCAAGCGGCGAAAGCATCATAGCCTGCTCAATCGCGGTAAATAGCTGCTGACTATTTTTAGAGGGGACAAGCAATCCAGCAGAGCCAACCACTTCCCTCACTCCACCACAATCGGTGGCAACCACTACCCGCTCAGTAGCCATAGCCTCAGCCACAACTAAACCAAACCCCTCCCAAGCTGATGACAACACAAATATATCTGCTGCACTCATCCAATCTTCAACATCATAGCGCAGCCCCAAGAAATGAACTCGCTCGCTAATCCCTTGTGCGCTAGCGATTGTGGTTAAGTATTCTTTTTCCTCACCCTCACCTATGATGACCAACTTAACATTATTGGATCTCGAAGATAACATCGCAAATGCAACAAGCAAATTTGTATAGTCCTTGGCAGCGGTCAGTCTGCCTACTGAAATTAACAATATGTTATTGTCATCAATCCCAAGCTGAGAGCGTAATTTATTTCTGACTGTGGCGTTAAAATAAAAACGCTCCGTATCAATACCATTATACATGACTTTCATTCGCCCGGCAGATACCGCACCTTGTTTAATAAAAGCCTCAACAGCTTCTTGGCTTACGTTTGTGTTAAGATCACATAACCTTTCGGTAAGCCGGTATGCCAATATCCGCCACCCTCTTCCCTCATTAACACTATGTGCAGAGCAGATAAGCTTCGGAAATGATACAAATAATCGTAATAACCGAGCAAAAATATTTGCATGCACCATATGGCTATGCACCACATCCGGTTTATATTGATTAAGTAACCTGATCGCCTGCCAGTATGCTTTGAAAACACTAAATGGAGTTTTCCTCATCTGCAGTGAAACGATGTTTGCTGCAGTCGAATGTGGGCGATTGCTAATTTCACCGGTCATCGAGATAATTAATATATGGTGGCCCAACCTAATAAATTGATCTGCCAAATCGCACACTTGTCGTTCAGCGCCCCCCATACCAAGGCCTGTGATTACCATCGCAATTTTCATGCTATCTCTTCAACCAACAGTAAAGAATGCACTGGAGACTTCTGACACATGCTTTGACCTTGCCGAACAATCGAGTATCTCGGATCACCTGGTCTCGATAAAACAAACCAAAACCACATGGATTACTTCTTAGATTTTTTTTAAAATTTGAGGTGTAGCCATCAGGAAGATATTCACACAAGTATATTACTTGGTCTACATAAAAAACTATCTTACCTATATCGGCAATTTTATTCCATATATATAACTCTGGTACAAACTTTTCGCCCGGGAACTGAGGAAAAGGAAACTCACGCATAACATTAGTGCGAAAAACATAAGCCAAGTCACCTTGTAATATATGCCCTGCCATGATGGGCTGCATTACCATTGACTTGCTCCATGCGGTGTCGGAGATACCAATTATATGACCAGATAATGTTGCTCTTCTAAAACACATCCCAACAAATTCCGAGCTAATATGATTCATAACATCATATAGCTTGGCAACAGCATCACCAGTTAATAAGTCATCACTATCCACAATGATAATCCAATCACCGGTCGCATGAACCACACCTTCATTTATAGCGCGATGCTTCCCTCCATTTTCTTTATAAAAATAATTGATTGGAAAGTCAGATTTAACTCTATAATCAAAAATAAGCTCGGCGGTACCATCAGTGCTACCGTCATCGATTACGAGCCATTCAAAGTCCCGCCTTGTCTGCTGACACAAACTGTCATACAACCTTGGTAAAACATATGCTCTGTTATAAGTTGACGTCATTATTGTTATCATTGCACGACCTTACACACGCAACCTTTATATTGATGAATGAAGTATATCGACATCGTCGCAGCCATCATCAAAAAAGCATTAGTTATGTAAACGATGTAAATGTCACCGGAACGAAATACTTTTAGCAACAGCCAATAGTTGAATATGCTTATAATTAATAGAAAGAACCACTTGCACATTATCAAAAAATATTTTTTGTCACGGTATAATCGTTGCATTAAAACGCTATCCACAGCGAAAAAAGAAAGCGCAGGCAACATCATAATGGCTAAATCTGCTGCTAACTCATAATCTTTTCCAAAGATAAAATAGACAATTTCATGTAGCCATAACCAACCCATTAATTGCAAGATACATGCAACTAATAACAGCCCTAAACAAACCGTATGTATTTTTTTTACTCTGCGCCCATATAACATCATTGGGGCTATAGACTGCACAACTATACCAAGTACAAGTACGCCCTGCTCTAGCATTTGACTAGCCACACCATACATGGCTAGTTGTTCATACCCTAAGTAATGCTCGATGAAAAAGCGATCAATCCTCATATAAATCAGCATCAGCATTAATGGAACCCAGAGCGCCCCACCTCGACTTAACATTACCACTGCCACTTTTTTATGCCAGTCCCAGATGCCACCTCTAAAATAAATAACACAACTCAGTGACATAGCTAAAAACATTGCTTCTATTGCCCTGCTTGAATAGATGATGAAATAAGATGAAAGTAAAAAAGCGAGGCTTACCAAAAGCACCCTTAATAATAAAATTGCAAGACGAATCGCTACAACAACACCTATATTTGTGGTGGCTTGATAGTAGTTGGCTATTACTGAAAATGGTTCATTAAAAATGAGCGCCAGCGCCAATAGCATTAGCATTAATCTTACATCTTGATCTGCGACAATAAAATTTGCGTAGATTAATGTGACAAGCAAAGCAACCAAAGCGAAAAGTAGACGAAAAACAAATACTGAAGATAGTATCTTCCAACGCAAATGAGGATGCCGAACTAATGCCGGAACAACAACTTCCGAGCCGGCAATCAATGTAACTGATGACAATAAAATGACGGCATTAAGCGAATATAGCCATTTCCCATATAATGACACACCGAGTAGATGACTAATTACCCCCTCGCAAAAAAAAACCAACCCAATGGTCACCATTTTTTCAAATAATAGAATACTAACATTAGTAATAATTGCGGCATATTCTCGATAAAATGCCACAACCAGGCCTAATCGCATCCAAGTTGCCTCATTATAGAAACAGGTAACTCAATTTCTAGCCAGCAAAAAATTAACATTGTGTACTGGTAGCTTCACGATGTTCTCCGTTATTGTATGCTGCTGCTTCGCTAGCCACACCAGATCACAGATACCATCCGTCGGTTCGAATGCAGCAGGAGCATGCATCAGGATCTCGCGCACTTGCTGTTGATCAAAACGGTGACAAGCATCATCCAGCGAGGCCAGCAAGGGGCGCAGTCGGGACCAGGGCAGCCAGCTCTCTTGTGCCACCATGATCCTGGGGTGTTCGGTTCCTCTGGCATCATCACCAATCAGTAACTCTTCGTAGAGCTTTTCGCCCGGCCGCAACCCCGTCACCTCTATGGCGATATCACCATCGGGACGCTGCTCATCACGCAGTGTCAGGCCGCTGAGGCGTATCATGCGCTTCGCCAGTTCCATGATCCGTACCGGTTGCCCCATATCGAGCACAAAGACGTCGCCCCCCTCCCCCATGGCGCCGGCCTGGATCACCAACTGGGCAGCCTCAGGTATCGTCATGAAGTAACGGATGATATCGGGGTGAGTCAGGGTGATAGGCCCCCCCTTATCTATCTGCTGTCTGAATAACGGCACCACTGAGCCGGAAGATCCAAGAACATTGCCAAAGCGCACCATACAAAAACGGGTGCTGTGCTTCTCGCGGGTCAAGGCTTGCAAGATCAATTCGGCCAGACGCTTGCTGGCACCCATGGTATTGGTTGGCCGCACGGCTTTATCGGTAGAGATCAGCACGAATGTTTCCACCCCTGCCTCAATGGCCGCCTGTGCCGCATAAAGAGTGCCGAATACGTTGTTACGTACTCCTTCAATGATATTGAACTCGACCAGCGGGACATGTTTGTAAGCCGCGGTATGGTAGACGGTCTGGATCCTGAAGCTCTGCATCACCGTTTTTAGACGATGCTGGCGCTGTACTGAACCCAGTAACGGCACCAGATCCGTTTCGATTTCTTCACGCTGACACTGCTCCCGCAGGTTCTTGTGCAGGACATAGAGGGCGTATTCGGATAGTTCGAACAGTACCAGAGTGGATGGACGGCACCGCAAGATTTGGCGACAGAGCTCAGAACCAATAGAGCCACCGGCACCTGTCACCATGACCGCTTTGCCCTTGATATTGGCTTCCATCAAGGTGGTCACAGGCTCTACCGGATCTCTGCCCAACAGATCGTCGATGGAGACCTCATTGAGCTGATCTATGCGGGCAGAGCCATTAACCAGATCAGCCATTCCCGGGATAGAGAGCACTTCGCAAGAGAGGGGCTCAAGTGCATTAATCACCTCCTGACGACGAGCCCTGGTGCTGCTCGGCATAGCCAGCAAGATCTTCTGCACCCCATGGTGGTCAATCAGAGTTGGCAGCTGAGCACTGTGATAAACGGTACAACCCTGGATCACGCATCCCTGTTTGGCGGGATCGTCATCAATAAAGGCGACGGGATAAAACTCATTACCTTGCAACAAGGCCATTTGCAGTTGTCGACCCGAAGAGCCCGCGCCATAGATCAACACCTGGGTACGAGCCAAACGGGTGGTATTAAGGAGCGCCCGGAAAAACAGCCGCACACCGCCAACCAGTAACACCAAAAAGGAGAGATAGATAACCGAGACCGTTCTCGGCAGAAAGATATCAAAGTAAAACGCAGAGAGAACAAAGAAACAGGTTGAAAGAAATGCCCCTAGCGAGATTGTCCATAGTACCCGAAAGCTGACATATCGCAGCACTGCGCGATAAAGCCCCAGCCTTACAAACAAACTGATGCTGACAATGATAATTGCGCCAAGCAGTGCCCAGTGATGCGGGCTATCGATTGGCCAGTTGTGTTCAAGCCGGATCCAGTACGCCCCCCAATAGGTCATGGTGATCAAGAGCATATCAACGGCGACAGAGATGACACGCTTGCTGGCTCGTGACAGGGAGCCCAGGCAAGTCAGTAGCCAGCTCCCACCGGGTAAAAGCTCATTTCTCATTCTGGTACTCCTGCATTCAGGTGATACGCAAGAAAAGCTAACGGCAAGTAGGCAATGACCAGACCGCTCACACCATCGAGCTGGCCCAATACAATCATGACAGCGATCGGCGCAAGCCAGAGGCTATTTATAAGAAGCACAGCCAAGGTCACGTTTCGATGGCTCTGCCAACGCCTCGCCAGATATTGATAGCCATGAGTACGATGCGCCTCGCTCAGACGACATTTCAGACGATAGCGATTCAGTAACGTCCAAGTCGCATCAACCACAAAGACTCCGAGCATGACGAGCCATGCCCACAGGAATTGAGGCGCAGAAGCGGCATCCAGCAGCATCAGGGAAGCCAGCATCAAGCCAAGAAATCCGCTGCCACCATCCCCCATAAAGATCATGGCGGGTGGAAAATTCCAGCACAAAAAGCCAGCCGCCGAAATCCCCAGTAGCAGGATCAAACTGGCAGACGACCACTCCCCCCCAACCAGATAGTGAAATAACGTCATGAACAGACAGACGACAACGGCTTCACCTGCCGCCAAGCCATCGATGCCATCCATAAAGTTGTAGAGATTGATAAACCAGATCACCCCCAGCCAGACCAGCAGGTAACCAAACCAGGCCAGGTCGAGCTGCCAACCAAAGAAGGTCAGCGCTGGCAAACCATTAACCGCAGAAACCACCAAAGCGGCCGCCATGCTCTGCACAATCAGGCGGGTTCGAGGCTTGAGAGAGATGTGGTCATCGATAAAACCAACCAATGCAATGCCCAGCGCCGCAGCCCATATCAATGCAAAGCTGCTCTGGGATATGCCGGCGGGCAGTGGGATTAGGGTAACAAACAACGGGGCTGCCAGCAGAAAGGTCGCCACGATAGCCATGCCACCGCCTCTCGGGGTAGGCACCTGATGCGAACTGCGATGATTGGGTTGGTCAAGCAAGCGGGTCTGGGCGTAGCGCCTGAGCAGGCCGGTCATGGTAATTGAAAGAAAAAGACAAAATATCGACAACAAAACAAATGCCAGCATCAAGACGACTCACTATGGATTGACGCCATCAGAGATAAGGTCTGAGAGAGCGAATAGGGTGCCGACCATTGTAATCGGCTCTGAGCCTTGCGGGTATTCATTTCCAGAGAGCCATAAATCCGTTGTAGCTTGGCATCAATCCCCAAACAGCGTCCAAGCCCTCTTATTACTCCTGGTGGGAGATAAAAGAGCCGACAGCTAACTCCTTCTGCTTCTGCAATCGCCGCCAACAACTGAGACGTCGACACTGCGACAGGATCTGCGACTAAAAAGACCTGGTTCACTGCGGCAGGGTGCTCCATCGCATGGGCAATGAAGTCACACAAATTAGGTAACGCCAACAGGCTACGCGCATTGGTCAAACGGGCAAAGGGTAGCGGGACCCCTTTGCGCACCCACGTCATCATGCTGGCAAAGTTAGCCTTCACCCCTTCCCCGTAAATAAGAGGAGGACGGATGATGGTTACAGCCATACCACACTCTTTCGCGAGTGCCATCAGCCCCTGTTCCGCCTCATACTTCGAGCGTCCATAGGGATCTTCTGGCGGACTTTGCACATTCTCATCAAATGGCTTGCCTGGCTCGGTCTGCTCGCCATTCACTTTGATCGAGCTGATAAAGATGAAGCGCTTCACCCCAGCCTCAGCCGCTTGTCGAGCAAGCGTTAGGGTGCCCTCTGTATTCACCGCTCGAAATGCTGCCAGGGGATCTGTCGCGGTATCCGACATCACGTGCACCCTGGCAGCACAGTGAACAACCACATCCACCTGTTGCAATTGGGCTGTCCAGTTGGCATCCGCAGTCAGAGAGGGAGCATGAAGATGGTAAGAAGCCAGCGGGTGACTTCGCACCGCTCCTTTAACATTCGCCCCCAGAGCCAGCAAGTGTTCACAGACCGCCTTGCCTACAAATCCGTTGGCACCTGTGACAAGAATTCTAGGTATGGACATACAGTTTGAGATAGGCATTTCAAGATGAATAATAATTTGAGATAACCTTTTCATATAACGTCATATATTTATCAATCATGACGTCGGCAGTAAAGTTATGTTCAAATCTAGCCTTTGCATTTTTCCCCATACGCTCAGCTTCATCTTGATCATCCCATAACTTTTTCATTGCAGATGAGAGAGCCTCACTATTTGCTGGCTCAACTGCCAAGCCGGTTTCACCATGCAGATTTATATATGTAGTGCCTGTACCAATTTCGCAAGTAATCATTGGCTTACCATACATTGATGCCTCTAACAAAGTCATACCAAACGCTTCAGAACGCAGATGAGATGGAAATACCACAGCGTAACATAACTCCAGTAAAATATTCTTTTCAGCGTCACTTACTGGACCAACAAACAACGTATTTTTTAATCCTAACTTATCCGCCTGAGACTTCAACTCCTTTTCACATGGGCCTTCACCAATTATTATCAAAGGATAATCAAGTCCACGCATAGCATCAAGGACAAATGACAACCCCTTATAATATCGTAAAAATCCGATAAAAAGAAAAAAACGCCCTTTTATTTTATCATTCCATTTATTCGATAACGATAGTTCTGCATAACTTGGAGATACCTTTTCCAGACCGAATGGTATCACCTCAACATCCTTTTTTAGGCTAGAGAGAACAGGGCTGGTCTTGACATAATTGGGTGAAGAAGCGACCACAGCATCAACTTTATTTAGAAAAGACATCATCAATGGCTTATAAAGTTGTAGCAGGTATTTTTGTTTGACAATGTCAGAATGGTAACTGACCACCGTCGGCTTTTTAGGATTAACCCAAAAATGAACAAGATCCATATAGGGCCACGGAAAATGATAATGAATAATATCAGCTTTCTCAGCCAGTCGCCTGAATTCGACAATCGCAGACCATGAAAAACCAGTCGAAGCTATATAAAAATCTTCTTTTGCAGCATGCACACTATGATTAGCGATGTTAAAATTTCGACCAGCATTCTCAGCACTTAAACATAATACATCAACCTCATGCCCTCTTTTTACTGCACCTTCCGCAAGCTGATATATGACTTGTTGCACACCACCGTAAGCATCTGGATAATATGTTTTAAAAAAATGAAGAATTTTCATTATCTTCCAAGCCCTTATCTAAAAAATAGTTCTTTGTGTATTGATGAACATCTGGTGATGCAAGAAGGTCTACTATATCAAACCATTTATACTTTGAATGCTGAGCAACAGAGAATGAATTTATATCATGGTCTAGTTCTATTGAATACGCTAAAACAACATAGTGAGTTGGAGTCATAACGTCATAAAAAGAATCTTTATAAAAATGCTCGTAGACTCCAATAAATTTAGCTTTCGAACTCTGTAACGTCACACCAAGCTCATTCTCAGCAACTCTTTTAAAGGCATCTAATATAGCTTCTCCCTTTTTTATCCTGCCCCCCAAAACAAACCAATGATCGGCTGCAGGTCTATTTCTTCTGAGACCGAGAAGATATCGCCCTGAACTATCTGAAATCACCAGATCAATCGAGATTAAGGGGGTGCTTTTTATTGTTTTTAAAAAATCATCATCCGTAAGATGCATATCTCGCCCCAAGATGTTATTTATATTTCTTTGCTGGCACACCCACATAAATTCCGGGCTGATCTATAGTGTTTACAACACACGCACCGGCACCAACAGTAATCTCGTCGCGAACAGTAATATTGTTGATTATAGTCGCGCCAGCACCTATAAAACATAACTTCCCAATATTAACTGAACCTGCCACTGTACTGTTGACCGATACATGCGTAAATTCATCAACACAGACGTCATGTTCAATTATTGCACCTGAATTGATAATGCATCCCTCACCAATTTTAACTGAAGGACCAATGTGCCCATGATGACCGACGAATGTTCCTTTACCTATGATAGAGTTAATACCAATCGTGGCTGTGGCAGAAATCAAGGTGGCAACTTGCCACCCCATTTTCCCCAATATCTCTAACTGTAACTTTCTTTTATGATTATCACCTACTGCAGAAAAAAAAATCCACTCATCGGGAGAGATTACATCCCATGAAGGAAAGACTGGATAACCCAAAATACTCTCGCCAGGTTTTGCATTATCATCAATAAAGCATAACGTTGAAAATCCTAACGATAATGCTATATCAGCCACACTTCTTGCATGTCCACCACATCCTAAAATGGCCAACTTCTTTGAATCTGCCACATTATTTCTCCAAGCAACTAATACGCTCAAGTATATCGATATGCTCATTTACAACATCAGACCATGTACGCATTGATAACTGATCGTATATCTGCAACTGTTTTCGTAGTAAGATGTCCTTATAGTGGAGTGCCCATTCTATTCTCTTAGCCATATCTCTCCAATCATATGGATCAAAAAATGTCATTTCCTGTAACTCAGGGTCAGTAAGAATTTCTTCAGTTACAGGAATACGAGCCATAACAACTGGTGTATTAACAGATAACGCCTCAGTAAATGTAAATGGACACCCACCTTCACTTAGACTTGGATTAACTGCCAAACTTGCCAATTTATAACAAGCTGCGAGCTCTTGCATTGTTAGTCCATGCAAAAATAAAATTTCGTGTTGCAGATTGTGACTAATAACAAATTCTTTTACTTCAGGCATAACACTAACACTGCCGGTAACGATCAGTTTGTGCTGAACGAATTTTTTTCGTAAAAGATACTCATACGCTTTGAATAAACTTATTATGTTTTTATTTGGCCTGATCTGGCTAGCATAAAAAACAAACTCTACATCTTTATTTTTAAATATTGAAACATAATTCTGCTCATTCGATTTGCGAATAGCGGACATGAGTAACGACTTGGCATAATGGGTAGTTGCCTCTTCATTATCTGGTAGACCAGTAATATTAATGAAGCTATCAACTTTATTAGCGGCGTGATGTACTACAGACACCTTGTCCATTAATACTTGATAGCCATCAATAAGTGTATTCCATTTTACCACTTCACTATAAGTTACAAAGTGATCCCCTGTTCTGATAGCCTCTTCTAACAATTTAAACGTCGATAGAGTTCTATCACCACCAATTTGAGAAAAGGCCACGGGAAACTCTCGTAAAACAACATCAGGTACACACATTAATCGAGGGGCATCGATCTTGTTAAACTCAGGCCAATAGGCTGTTGGACAATACCATGCAGATATATCATGCATACTATCGATTAATGCGCTTATACGCTTCCCTTCCACCAACTCCATGTTACGGTAGAGACGCAATACAAATCCATCATCTTTAGGCGAGTAAATCATTTTCATGAAACGGCCTATGTACTTGGAAAACCTGCCCAGCACAATTAATTTCAATCTACGAATAAAAAAGAACGCCAATAAAAAAGGAAACGAAAAAATAAAAAATAATGGGAAAATGATTAAAGCCAGCAGAAATAACAAACACCCTTCAATGCCTAAAAGGATCAGATCCAATTTTGTGTATGCATTTAACAAACGCTTTTCCACATAATGGAAAATATTTTCCTTCAGGCTAGCAACCAACTCCAGTAAAAACGATTTGAGTGTTTTTCTTTTTTGTCTTTTCGTTTTACGGTTAATGTACCAATGGTAAAGATCCAGTAAAAGTGGTCTTTTATCTGGCGAGCGAATCGAAAAACTGTCATGTGGTACATTCTCACTATCAAAAAGGTCATATAGATCTTTCGTAGACCAACTAGGACAAACCAAGGTAAACTTTACATCATCACGTGCTGCAGCACCTTTAAGAAAGGCAGCCAAGTAACGACCAAGTCCCTCCTTTCGTAAATCAACAGATGGGGCATAGCAAAGATAAATTCCAAATTTTCTCACAGACATTCGCGTATTACCCCCCAATAATGCTTAGCCAGATTTTGCACTCGTTGTTCTTTCAGTATATCTTTACTAGGCAAATTTTTTCGAAGATGCAAAGCTTGCTCTTCTATATATTTTAGCTGCCAAGCCATTTGCTCCGGCGAGTTTGCATCAGACCATGTTAAATTAAGTGAAAACTGTCTATCTATTTCACGCATTGCCGGATAATCAGAGGAGAGTGCAGGTATATTCAGATAGGCAGCCTCAATAACCGAAAAAGTACCATTATCAATGCGCGCAGGATGCCATATAAATGCTGCTTTTTTTAGTGCTTTTTTATATTCTAAATCGGATAACTCACCACATAATTTTATCTTACGTTTCAACGACTTACTATTATCAACAGTTCTCACAAACTCGCTCAAATATGAAAGTTTACTTTCCATTATACTCTGAGTATTAACTCCAGTAATAAAGCATGTAAGAGAACCGGCTAGCTGATTATAATAAATTTCTAATGCTTTGACAGCATTGAGATGATTCTTATGTGGACTGAGATTAGTTGTCCAAATGAAATAATCGCCAACATCTTTTTGCTGCTCATCTGAAAACGAAAAGTCAGGTGCCAACATAGGTAACCTAGCAATTCTGTCAGACTCAATACCAGCATATTGTTGCGCATCTCGGCAAGTAAACTCAGTAGTAACCAAGACTCGCTCAGCTTGTGTTGCTGCTTTCAAGTAGGGATGATCAGCACCTCCTTGCAAAATTGAAACATATCGCTGCAAATAATCGTATACCATCAATACTATCGGTCTTACTGGAAGCAGCGTTTTGTCCAGCCTGTCGGAAACGAAAACCCAAATATCACAATCATAGAAATTACTGATGCTGTCATTGGGCACCATATATGATTCATCTACGGCACACCAGCCATCATGACCAGCATACTGCATAGCACGTGTAGCATCATCTTTAGAAAGATGTTGCCAATAGAAGCTTCTCCTTTGAATTTTTGGATTTAAATCCCGCAATTCATTAGCATGCTCTAATTCATCAATTGTTGGATGCGCAAAAACGACCTCACATTCTTCATTAGCCTGTTGACTACCAAGTAATATGGCATCAGCTAAAAGCTTAGCGCCTCGCAGACTCCCCCCTCGATACTCAATCGGAACAATTACACCAATTCGCTTTTTTCTAGTGATATATGTAGGGCGAGCTTTCTGCTGAAGGCGATGCTCTTTTAATCCATCAACGACAAGGCTAAAGTTTCTTTTCCATATTGAAGCACAATACTCTGGCATCATTTGCTCAAGAAGCACATGCTGTGTTTTTCTAATATCATTGATTAACTGTTCATCGCCATTTAAAATTTTTCTAATCTTAGCCTTAGCCTCTGCAATTGTTTCACATCTGCCAGGTAAATCCCCGCCACCCATCAAATCCAGCATTCCCCCAGCCATATATATTAATGGCATACCAGCTTGTATAGCTTCAAAGGGATGATAATGTATATGATTTAGTTCAGTGGAATGATAAAACATAACGCTGCATTGTTGCATGTTATCAGAGTGCTCTTCTTTAGATACAAAGCCGAGTACTTTCTTATCATTAACAGCTATTGGCTGCGCACCACCAATGATATAATCAAACTCTTTAAAATCACGAACAAAGGATTCATAAATACTTTTAAAGTATGGAGATGTTCCTATTCTAGGACAGACAAATAGTATCGTCTTTCTTTTTCCAGTCCAATTATCAGGTTGATATTTACCTTTTAAACCAACAGGCAAATAGCATGAGCGCTTTGCTAAATATGGCATTTCTACATCGGAAATATGCTCATAGCCACAACCAAACCAGAATCTTTTCCCCATCGATTTAATCGTTGATACTACATTATCTCCACACTCACTTCTTAGTAAAGAAGAATAATTGTATCCTTTAGATAATCCAAATACACGAAGAATGACGGCACCATTAAAATTTTTAATGGTTGACTTAATTTGCTTTGGGAAGAAGCCAATTATCGCATAATCAAAATATTTATTGACAATATCCCAAGCGTTTTTACTGGGCGACTCATACCAATTTTGTTCATTTAAAATATCAAGTTCATGCCTAGGGATAGTCAATTTATCGTCAAAATCGAATGTAATACTTGCCGATAAATTTCCCTCATCATATGGAAACTTTTTTGGAAGATATATTTCTTCAATACCAAACTCTATTAGCTGAGGTATTTCAAAGTTTCTTAATGTTGAATGGTTAAGCAGCCACAACACTCGATTTTTCATGCTAAATCCAGATTATTGACTCGTTTATAGGCAATGATCGCATCATCAATGGGGCCATCAAAAATGTATTCACCATGATGAAATACAATCCCTCTTGAACAAATATTTTTCAATGCGCTGAAATCATGTGATGCTAAAACTAGTATTTCAGCATTCTCAATCAAACTCATTATTCTGCTTTTAGCCTTTGCCATAAACTGAGCATCACCAGCACCAATCACTTCATCTAGGAGCAAAATATCGCCACCAACTGCTGTGGATATAGCAAATGCTAGTCTTACCTGCATGCCTGCAGAGTAAGTTTTAATTGGATAATCAATAAACTCACCCAAACCAGCAAACTCAACGATCTCATTTTCTTTCTCTTTCATAAAAGTCGGAGAGAGGCCAAGCAGAAGACCACGATAGAGAATATTCTCTCGGCCTGTTGCATCAGGTTCAAAACCTAGACTCAAATCAAAAAGAGAACGAACTTGCCCTTCAACAATTAATTTACCACTAGATATAGGATAGAGACCTGCCACCGTTTTAAGAAATGTACTTTTTCCTGCACCATTATGCCCTAAGAGCCCGACCCTCTCTCCATTATTTATTTCTAGCGTAATATTTTTTAATGCATGAATATCAGAGACAGAACGCTCTGCTTTTCCTTTTTTAAAAGCAGCAGAGAAAAGAGACTTTAGTGACCGCTCTTTGTAAGCTACTGATGCATAATGAAGGTTAACATTCTCAAGTTTAATTTTATTCTTTTTCATAGGTAGAAGATCACTTTTTTCTCTGCATTTCGGCCAATCAGCCACGCAAGCAAAAATAGGAAAGCAGCAGTTATCAGACTAAATGTATAGTTCTCCAGACTCGGCCACTCACCTTTTAGTAGTGGTGCTCTTATAATTTGCAATACATGATACACAGGATTGTAATCGACTAGCCAATCCAATCCGCCAGAACGGAACATACGTTCTTCGAAATATACCGGAGAGATAAACCATATCGCTTGCATGACTAATCCCATCGCATGTGGTACATCTCTAAATCTAACCCCGATATAGGCTAGTAATGTTGATAATGGCCATGCAATAAGTGCCAATATTGGGAAAACAGTTAAGGTGGCTAGCCAGGTTATATTTATATTTTGTGGCAATACAACTATTGACCAAGCAAATAGAGCCAAACTGGCAAGTGCAAGTACTATAATGCTGCTCAAGACAGTTCGTAATGTATATATTGCTAATGGATGCTTGCATTGTTTAATGTAGGCATCTGCTTGCACAAACGCAAGTGAACCACCAATGGTATTGGCTACTACAAAATCCCAGACTATAATTCCTGACAAAATATAGGGTGCATACGTCACTATGTCCGTATTAAACATTTTACTAAAAACTATAGATATTAATAATGTCATACCTAAAGGTTGAATAAATGACCATAATACACCGAAAAAAGACCGCCGCCAACGAGAGCGTAGATCCGATAAAGCGAGATGCTGCCAAAAATATCTAGCATCCCAAATACCCCTAACATAATAAAGACTCATAAAACTCCCACCAACTTAAAATAACCCTTCACCAACGAAAGATGAAGGGTTATTTATTTAATATTACTTATTTAAATAAAAATCAGAAATTAAGTTGCAGATATAATCAACATCTTTTTCCAATAATTCAGGGTAGCTTGGTAGATTCATTCCTCTTGAGCTGATATTTTCAGCAACAGGAAATTTATGTTCCGTAAATACATGTGGCATCGTATTAGCTAAAGGAAACAATGGCCTTGTCTCAACATCATGACTCTTTAGAACAGTTCTGAGCAAGTCTCTATCTTGTGCATTCTCGACTAGGATCGAGCACATCCAAAATGAATGCCTGGTATTCTCAATCTCTTTGTGGAATGTTATCGGCAAATGGTTTAATCGACGCTGATACCAACTGGCAATCTCTCTTTTTTTTGCAATTATCTCGTCTGCTTGCTCTAATTGTGCCAGGCCAATCGCAGCACATATATTTGTCATGCGATAATTAAATGCCAACGCATCATGCCAATACTCTTTAACCTTCGAAACACCTTGGCTCTTCAAGTGGCATGCCAAGTCATGGACATTTTTATCCTTTGAAACAACCATGCCACCTTCGCCGGTAGTTATTGTCTTATTTCCAAAGAAACTGAATGTTGCCACATCACCAAATGTACCAACATGCTTATTCTTATAAAGAGTACCGAACGCCTCCGCACAGTCTTCTATCAAAAACAAGTCATGTTTCTTACAAACATCGACTAACGCATCCATATCACATGGTAAACCATAAAGATGCACAGCCATGACAGCCTTGGTCTTTGTTGTGATTTTTGCTATTACATCATTGACATCGATGTTCCATGTATCTGGTAGCGAGTCAACATAGACTGCTTTTGCACCGGTCTGAATGATTGTATTCACTGAGGCAATATATGTGAATGAAGGAACAATAACCTCATCACCAGGACCAATACCTAAAGCAGCCAACGCCAAATGAAGTGCTACAGTACCATTACTCACTGTTGTACAATTTTCTGCACCAATATACTTTGAAAATGCAGATTCAAATCTGTTAATAAACTCACCTTTTGAAGAGATCCATGTTGAATCAAGGCATTCATTAACATATTTTTTTTCATTACCAGATAATCTTGGTTGATATACTGGAATCATAGTCACTCCACACTGACATTAACATCAAAGCCATGAGATTTCAGCAAGGCATGCTGGCGAGCTTGCTGCAAATCATATGCAACCATCTCACTTACCATTTCTGCGAGTGTCGTTTCCGGCTCCCAACCCAGCTTATTTTTTGCATTAGATGGGTCACCAAGAAGAGTCTCTACCTCGGCCGGTCTGAAATAACGTGGATCAACACATACGATAATATCATCGACCTTCAATGCCGGCGCCTTATCTCCATAAATCGCCGAAACGACAGCTTTTTCCTCGACGCCGCTTCCAACAAAGTTCAATTCAATACCTAACTCAGCAGCGGCCATTTTTATAAATTCACGGACACTATATTGCACTCCAGTTGCAATGACAAAGTCCTCTGGCTGCTCTTGTTGCAACATCATCCATTGCATCTTGACATAGTCTCTTGCATGTCCCCAATCACGCAATGAGTCCATGTTTCCCATATACAGGCACTTTTCGAGGCCTTGAGCAATATTTGACAAACCTCGAGTAATTTTTCTAGTGACAAATGTTTCTCCACGACGGGGTGACTCATGATTAAACAAAATACCATTACAAGCATACATACCATATGCCTCACGATAATTCACCGTAATCCAGTACGCATACATTTTTGCAACAGCATAAGGGCTGCGCGGATAAAAAGGTGTTGTCTCTCGCTGCGGAATTTCTTGCACGAGGCCGTATAGTTCGGATGTCGATGCCTGATAAAAACGAGTTTTTTTTGTCAGTCCCAAGAAACGAATAGCTTCCAATAAGCGTAAAGTACCTATCGCATCAACATCCGCAGTATATTCTGGGGAATCAAAACTAACAGCGACATGAGATTGAGCACCAAGATTATAAACTTCATCTGGTTGAACTTCGGCTATAATTCTCGTTAGATTTGATGAATCCGTTAAGTCACCATAATGTAGTTTAAAATCAACGTTCTCTTCATGAGGGTCTTTATAAATGTGGTCTACACGTTGTGTATTAAACTGAGATGCACGGCGCTTAATACCATGGACTTCATACCCCTTCTCTAATAGAAACTCAGCCAGATATGAACCATCCTGACCAGTCACCCCAGTAATTAACGCTACTTTCTTGGACATTTTCAGTACTCTCCTTATAAGTTGTTGATCATTTTATGTAATGAATTCAAACCAGACGTTAACTTGCTTATATCGTTTTTGCTTTCAACATTAAGCCTTAGTAATGGTTCTGTGTTTGAAATGCGAACATTAAATCGCCAATCATTCATTTCAATACTAAGACCATCTACATATTCTACCTTGACAGCAAGTGGCGCATAGACCTCTTCCAGCTTCTTTATTATCTCAAGAGCATTATCAACTCTATAATTTATCTCACCACTGCATGGATAGGCTTTAACACGTTCAGCAACTAAACTAGACAATGTGGATTTTTTTAGTGATAGCAAGTTAATTACTAGTAACCAAGGAATCATACCGCTATCACAGTAGCCAAAGTCACGGAAATAGTGATGGGCACTCATTTCACCACCATATATTGCATTCTCACTGCGCATCCGTTCTTTAATAAATGCGTGACCAGTTTTGCTTTGTACTGGTGTACCACCAGACTTTTCAACGATATCAATAGTATTCCATGTCAAGCGCGGATCATGAATGATTTTCTCATGAGGATTATCTACTAAAAATGCCTCTGCTAATAATCCAACAATATAGTATCCTTCGATGAAATCACCATTTTCATCAAACAGAAAACAGCGATCAAAATCACCATCCCAAGCAATACCCATATCAGCATGATAGAACTTTACCGCTTCCGATGTAGCACTTCTATTTTCAGGAAGCAATGGGTTAGGAATACCATTGGGAAAGTTACCATCTTCCTCATGATGAATTTTTATAAACTCAACAGGAACATTGAGGGTATTGAAACGTCGCTCGATAACATCAAGCACATGCCCTGCCGCCCCGTTACCGGCATTCACAACTAGCTTGAGTGGACGTAATTGATGCGGCTTTATATACGTCAGCAAATGATCGACATAAGCATCTAGTATCGATTTTTTAATCAATGTTCCTTGCCGGGAGGATGCAATGAAGTCACCCTTTTCAGCCAATGCTCGAATATCATTCAAACCACTATCACCACTAATTGGACAAGCATCACGACCAACCAGTTTCATGCCATTGTAATCCATAGGATTATGACTGGCCGTCACTTCTATAGCACCATCAATGTCTAACGTAAATGCTGCAAAATAGGTTTCTTCAGTCCCCGTAGTCCCTAAGTCGATGACATCACAACCGGCATCAAGAATCCCTCTTGCAAGTGCTTGCTTTAGGCTTTCGCTCGTGAGCCTAACATCGCCTCCAACAGCAATTGTCGTTGCATTTAGATACTGTGCAGTTGCACGGCCAATACGGTATGCAATCTCAGTGTTCAGCTCATCACCCAGTTTGCCGCGAATATCGTAAGCTTTAAAACAGGTAAGATTCATGATGCCCCCTAAATTAAATTCCTTTTCAATAATCAATGATGTCATCTTCACCTAAATATTCACCCGTTTGCACCTCTAGCATAACTAAATCGATGAGACCTGGATTTTTTAATTGGTGACGATGCCCAGCAGGAATATATGTAGATTGGTTAGCAGTTAGCAAGGCAATTTGATCTTCATAGAAAACCTCTGCAACACCAGATAATACCACCCAGTGTTCATTTCTATGATGATGCATTTGCATCGTTAAGCTAGCCCCAGGTTTAACTTCAAGTCTTTTTATTTTAAAACGCTCTCCCACCTCAAGTAACGTATAACGTCCCCATGGACAATAGACTGTACGATGTATTTTATATGCATCATTATTTATCGTCTTAAGGTGATTATAAATTAATTTTACATCCTGACTACTTTCTTTGTGAGCGACCAATAGAGCATCAGCAGTATCAACAATTACTAGGTTTTCTACACCTACAGCACCAATAACCCGATCCTCGCTCGAAATATAACAATTTGAGGTAGCATGTAAAATTGCATGCCCCTGAACGGTGTTTCCATCGTCATCAGCTTGATGTAGTTCACTTATTGCAGCCCAAGACCCAATATCACTCCAGCCTATGTCACATGGAACTACTGAAACATTTCCTGATTTTTCCATCACGGCATAATCTATCGAGATGTCTGGAACATGGATAAATGTGTCAGGGTCCAGATCAATATGCTTGACCTTTTTACTTTGAACCGAATCGGACTTGTCAAGGCAAGCTTTTGTTGCTATCAATACTTCCGGACAATGCAAGTCCATCTCTGCAATCATTGTACTTGCTTTAAAGCAAAACATACCTGAATTCCAGAAGAAGCGACCGCTTTCAAAGTACTCAATTGCCTTATCCAATGTTGGCTTTTCAACAAAGCGCAAAACCTCTGTACCAAGAGCTTCAATGTAACCATAACCTGTTTCAGGTATTGTGGGTTTAATACCAAATGTGACTAACCGTCCTGCTTTTGCTAATTCAATAGCGCAGGAAACAGCATCATCGAATGCAACTTGCTCTGTGATCAAGTGATCAGCAGCTAAGACCAACAAGACCGCATCATCGCCATATGTATCGCGAGCATAAATTGCTGCAGATGCTACTGCTGCTGCAGTGTTACGGCCATAAGGTTCAAGAATAAATGAAGTCTGAATTTCATTACTATTAACTTCTTTAAATGAATCTAGTGTTTTGAAATAAAGGTCTCGATTAGTAATAGTTAATACTTCACTGACATCTGATAATTTTGCTCCACGTAAAAATGCTTTTTGTAAAAAACTTTGATTATCCGATAGTTTAATGAATGGCTTGGGATGTTGTTCACGTGAAACAGGCCATAATCTTGAACCGCTTCCACCACACATAATAGCAGGAATTAAGACAGTCATAGATACACCATAATGTATTTAATGTGTTGATATGATTTTCAGAAATGTTTAGCTGCCATAAATGGCTTTGCATTTTTATCTTTAAGAGATAATATAGGGAGCATATCACTCTCCCACTCTATTCCTAGTTGCTGGTCATTCCAACATATTGTATGTTCAAAATCAGGTCTATAATAATTGGTTGCTTTATATAAAACTTCTGCTGTTTCTGTTCTAGTTATAAAACCATGGGCGAACCCTTTCGGAATCCACAATTGCCGCTTATTCTCAGCTGATAGATGAACACCGACCCATTTGCCAAAGGTCGGCGAATTTTCACGAATATCCACTGCTACATCAAATACTTCTCCCACAACACATCGCACCAGCTTTCCCTGGGCGTGTGGTGATGATTGATAATGCAGTCCACGCAACACGTTTTTCGAGGATTTAGAATGATTATCTTGAACAAAAGTAACAGGGTATCCTACTGCTTCTTCGAACAGTTTATGGTTGAAACTCTCAAAGAAAAAGCCACGCTCATCACCAAATATTTTTGGCTCAAAAATAAGTACATCAGGTATCGTGGTCTCGATTACATTCATCTTCATATCCATATTTTATTTAGTTTATTTTGCAGGAACGGGTGCATACCCTTAACTCCAACTCATACTTTCGAAACCATCTTTAACAGGTATTGTCCATAAGCATTTTTCGCAAGTGGTGTCGCCAACGTTTTTACTTGCTCTGCATCAATGAATTTCTTGCGATAGGCGATCTCTTCAGGACAAGCGACTTTCAACCCCTGACGGGTCTCGATGGTCTGAATAAAGTTGCTCGCTTCAATCATGCTCTCGTGGGTACCGGTATCAAGCCAAGCATAACCACGGCCCATCATGGCCACCGACAGATTACCTTGTTCCAGGTAGATACGGTTTACATCGGTTATCTCCAGCTCGCCACGGGGCGACGGCGTCAGACTCTTGGCGATCTTGACCACGCTGTTGTCGTAGAAATAGAGGCCGGTTACCGCATAGTTGCTCTTGGGCTCCAGTGGCTTCTCCTCCAGAGAGATCGCGGTGCCCTCTTTATCAAATTCAACCACCCCATAACGCTCGGGATCATGCACATGGTAGGCAAAGACGGTAGCACCGCTCTCTTTGGCCACTGCCGCCTCCAACTGTTTCTGCAAGTCGTGGCCGTAGAAGATGTTGTCCCCCAACACCAGTGCACAGGGGTCTGAACCGATAAACTCTGCACCCAGAATAAAGGCTTGTGCCAACCCGTCCGGGCTTGGTTGAACCTTGTATTGCAAACTCAGGCCCCACTGACTGCCATCACCTAGCAATTGCTCAAAACGGGGGGTATCTTGCGGCGTGCTGATGATCAAAATATCGCGAATTCCCGCCAGCATCAGGGTGCTGAGAGGATAGTAGATCATCGGCTTGTCATAGATAGGCAACAGCTGCTTGCTCACTGCCATGGTTACCGGATAGAGACGGGTGCCTGAGCCGCCGGCCAGAATAATGCCTTTACGTTTGGTCATGATGCTTGTTTCTTATATAGAGGAAGCATGGCTTTAGGCCACCTTTCCGTTTTATCCCTGCCAGCCAGGGAGGCCGTCACTACATCCCTAGCCAGTAATTTACTTGCCAAGGATCTCGGTCAACATCCGCTCCACACCGACTGTCCACTCCGGCAGCACCAGATCGAAGGTGCGCTGGAATTTGCCGGTATCCAGGCGGGAGTTATGGGGGCGTTTGGCCGGGGTAGGGAAGGCGCTGGTCGGCACCGCATTGAGTTGTGTCACCGCCAGTTCAACGCCAGCCTCTCTGGCTTTGGCAAACACCAGCTGGGCGTAGTCAAACCAGGTGGTGGTACCGGAGGCAATCAGATGGTACAGCCCGGCGACCTCGGGTTTGCGCTGCGCCACGCGGAGAGCATGGGCGGTGCAATCGGCCAGCAACTCGGCGCCGGTCGGAGCGCCAAACTGGTCATTGATCACTGACATCTCGCTACGCTCTTTGCCAAAGCACAGCATGGTCTTGGCAAAATTGGCTCCGCGGGCGGCGTAAACCCAGCTGGTGCGGAAGATCAGGTGACGGGAACAAAGTGCGGCCCCTTGCTCACCCGCAAGCTTGGTTTCGCCATAGACGTTGAGCGGGGCGGTTGCATCGGTTTCCACCCAGGGGCGCTCACCGCTGCCATCAAATACATAGTCGGTGGAGTAATGCACCAACCAGGCACCCAATGCTTCCGCTTCTTTGGCTATCGCTGCCACGCTGGTCGCGTTGAGCAGCTCGGCAAATTCACGCTCGCTCTCCGCCTTGTCGACTGCGGTGTGGGCCGCAGCGTTGACAATCACATCCGGCTTGACCAGACGTACAGTGTCGGCCACCCCTGCCGGGTTGCTGAAATCGCCGCAATAGTCGGTGGAGTCAAAATCAACGGCAGTGATGCGCCCCAGCGGCGCCAGTGCGCGTTGCAGCTCCCAGCCTACCTGGCCGTTTTTGCCAAACAGCAGAATATGCATCAGGCACGCACCCCATCATTCTGTGCAATCGAGGAATAGTGTTGCTCAATCCAGGACTGGTAGGCACCGCTCTTGACGTTGCTGACCCACTGCTGGTTATCCAGATACCACTGCACAGTTTTGCGAATACCGGATTCAAAGGTCTCTTGCGGTTGCCAATCCAGCTCTGCGCTCATCTTGGTCGCATCGATGGCATAGCGGCGATCGTGGCCAGGGCGATCCGCCACATAGGTGATTTGCTCACGATAAGAGCCCACCTTCGGCACCATCTCGTCCAGCAGATCGCAGATGGTGTGTACCACCTCCAGATTCTGCTTCTCGTTATGACCGCCGATGTTGTAGGTCTCACCGACCACGCCTGTGGTCGCTACCTTGTAGAGCGCACGCGCGTGATCTTCCACGTAGAGCCAGTCACGGACCTGGTCGCCCTTGCCATAGACCGGTAACGGCTTGCCATCCAGCGCGTTAAGAATGACCAACGGGATTAGCTTCTCGGGGAAGTGGTACGGGCCGTAGTTGTTGGAGCAGTTGGTGACGATGGTGGGCAGGCCGTAGGTGCGGCGCCAGGCACGCACCAGATGGTCACTGGAAGCCTTGGAGGCAGAATAGGGGCTGCTGGGGGCGTAGGGGGTGGTTTCGGTAAAGAGCGGCAATGGCTCACCGGCAGCCACTTCATCCGGATGGGGCAGATCCCCATATACCTCGTCAGTGGAGATATGGTGGAAACGGAAGGCCGCCTTGCGCTGATCATGAAGACCATTCCAGTAAGCGCGAGCCGCTTCCAGCAACATATAGGTGCCGACGATATTGGTCTCGATAAAGTCAGCCGGGCCGGTAATGGAGCGATCGACATGGCTTTCAGCCGCCAGATGCATCACGGCATCCGGCTGGTGCAGGGCAAACACCCGATCCAGCTCGGCACGGTTGCAGATATCCACCTGCTCAAACGCATAACGATCGCTGGTCGATACATTGGCCAAGGATTCCAGATTACCGGCATAGGTGAGTTTATCGAGATTGATAACGGAATCTTGGGTATCACGGATAATATGGCGCACCACGGCAGAGCCGATAAAGCCGGCACCACCGGTCACGAGGATTTTCATAAATATGTATCTCTTGCGAGGCGTTGATATGACATCAGAGAGAGGCTGGCTATCCACTGATGCGTTATTGAAACACCCAATAGACTGCAATTTAACCAGCGCCAACAGCAGCAAAACAATAAATGAACATTATTTGTGCAAATTGCTGAATAATCTCAAGGCTACCGCCCTTGGGTTACAGCCCCCAGTTTGCTGCTTTTAACCAAATTAGGTCTGCTGTTGGTCATCATGTCCTCCAGCATTTTGCTGTCTTGATGGTGTGTAGCACAGCTTTATGGCCCAAGACCAAGAAAGAGCGGACACTACCTATCCAACCCTATAAGACGCAGATTCTATCTTGTTTCCAGCCGAGCTGCACAGCAGAAACTGACTTGCCCCTCACCTCTGAAAAGGAGTCGATAGAAAACCACCTCACGGCGACATAATTTCTCGAAAAGAAGCAGTATTAACTTAATAATTACGCTTAAGTTACCGTTTTTACGGAAAAAAAATAGAGCGACTTTCCAAGTCGCTCTATTTATTACTCAGTCATACCTGATGTATTTGTCTTATTGTGATCTGCCACCCAGAACTTCAGGGGTTACTTTGCTCAGTCACCTTTTGACTCAACTGCTGCAACCATGCGCGCCTCTTTACTCTTGTGGCTAGTGAAGTAACGCATCACCAGCACGAAGAAGAGCGGGACGAAGAAGATGGCCAGCACGGTGGCGCTGATCATCCCCCCCATCACGCCGGTACCGATGGCGTTACGGCTGCTGGCGCCCGCGCCGGAGCTGATCACCAGCGGCAGCACCCCGAGGATAAAGGCAAGCGAGGTCATCAGGATCGGACGCAGACGCAGACGTGCAGCCTCCACCACCGCCTCACCCAAGCCCATCCCCTTGTCGTAGAGCTCTTTGGCAAATTCCACGATCAAAATCGCGTTTTTCGCCGACAAGCCTATGGTGGTGAGCAGACCGACCTGGAAGTAGACGTCGTTCTCCAGCCCGCGCAGGGTGGCAGCCACAATGGCCCCCAGTACCCCGAGCGGCACCACCAGCATCACCGAGAACGGAATGCTCCAGCTCTCGTAGAGGGCCGCCAGACAGAGGAACACCACCAACAAGGAGATGGCGTAGAGCGCAGGCGCCTGTGAACCGGCCTGCCGCTCCTGGAAGGAGAGCCCGGTCCACTCGATGCCCACCCCTTCCGGCAGCTGTTTCACCATCTGTTCGATGGCGGCCATCGCATCACCGGTACTCTTGCCGGGCGCCGCCTCACCGACGATCTCCATCGCCGGCACGCCGTTGTAACGCTCCAGACGCGGCGAGCCGAAGCTCCACTCGGTACTGGCAAAAGCGGAGAAGGGCACCATCTGACCGGCACTGTTGCGCACATACCAGAGTTTCAGATCTTCCGGGTTCATCCGGAAGGGGGCATCCGCCTGCATATAGACCTTCTTGATCCGGCCACGGTCAACGAAGTCATTGACGTAGGACGAGCCCCAAGCGGTGGCCAGGGTGTTGTTGATATCCGCGATGGAGAGCCCCTGCGCCAGCGCCTTCTCGTAATCGATCTTGATATCGAGCTGCGGCGTATCTTCCATCCCGTTCGGACGCACTCGCACCAGGGTGGGATCCTGCGCCGCCATGCCGAGCAGCTGGTTACGCGCCGCCATCAGCTTGTCGTGACCGATACCGCCGCGATCCTGCAGGAAGAAGTCAAAACCGGTCGCCGTACCCAGCTCCGGGATCGGAGGTAGGTTAAAGGCGAACACCTGCGCCTCCTTGATGCTGAACAGATAGCCCATGGCACGACCGATAATGGCATTGGCGCTGCGATCCGGGCTCTTGCGCTCGCTCCAGTCCTTGAGCTTGATAAAGGCCATACCCGCGTTCTGGCCACTACCGGCGAAACTGAAGCCGGATACGGTCAATACGGAGTCAACGTTATCCTTCTCGTTTTTCAGGAAGTAGTCGCGCATGTCCGCCAGCACAACCTCGGTGCGCTGCTTGGTCGCGCCCACCGGCAGTTGCACCATGGACATGATGACCCCCTGATCCTCTTCCGGCAGGAAGGAGGTAGGCATCCGCAGAAAGAGCACTGCTAGTACCGCCAGCATGGCGCCGTAGATCAGGCTGTAGCGCACGCCCTGCTTGATCACCTTGCGCACACCGCTCTGATAGCGGTTGGTACCGGCATCAAAGGCGCGGTTGAACCAGCCAAAGAAGCCGCGCTTGGCACCAAACTCGCCATGTTTCATCGGCTTGAGCAGGGTGGCACAGAGGGCCGGTGTCAGGATCAACGCCACCAGCACCGACAGCACCATGGCCGAGACGATGGTCAATGAGAACTGGCGATAGATGGCACCGGTCGAGCCGCCGAAGAAGGCCATCGGCACGAACACGGCGGAGAGCACCAGGGCGATCCCCACCAGCGCGCCGGTGATCTGGGTCATCGACTTGCGGGTCGCTTCCAGCGGGGAGAGATCCTCCTCGCTCATCAGCCGCTCCACGTTCTCTACCACCACGATGGCGTCATCCACCAGCAGGCCGATGGCCAGCACCATACCGAACATGGTGAGGGTGTTGATGGAGAAACCGAACGCCGCCATCACCCCGAAGGTACCGAGCAGCACCACAGGCACCGCGATGGTCGGGATCAGGGTGGCGCGGAAGTTCTGCAGGAACAGATACATGACGCAGAACACCAGGAAGATCGCCTCGATCAGGGTCTGCACCACCTCCTCGATGGAGATCTTCACAAACGGCGTAGTGTCGTAGGGGTAGACGATCTCCATGTTGGCCGGGAAGTAATCCGACAACTCATTGAGCTTGGCACGCACCTTCTCGGCGGTATCCAGCGCATTGGCGCCGGTCGCCAGCTTGATGGCAACCGCGGCGGTAGACTGGCCGTTGTAGAGCGCATCGGCATCATAGCTTTCGCCTGCCAGCTCGACCCGGGCCACATCTTTCAGCCGTACCTTGGAGCCATCCTGATTCACCCGCAGCAGGATGTCGTTGAACTGCTCCACGGTAGAGAGACGGGTCTGCCCCATGATGGTGGCGGTGAACTGCTGATCTTCCACCGACGGGGTACCACCCAGCTTGCCGAACGCTACCTGGGCGTTCTGCGCCTTGATGGCCGCCTGCACATCCCCCGGGGTCATCTGCACCCGGTTGAGTTTGTTGGGATCGAGCCACACCCGCATCGAGTACTGGCTGCCGAACAAGGTGATATCCCCTACCCCGTCCAGACGACTCAGGGGCTCCTTGATGTTGGAGACCACATAGTCCGCCAGATCGTCATTGTTCATCGAGCCATCGCTGGAGATGAAGGCCGCGACCATCAGGAAGCTGCTGGAGGTCTTCTGTACCCGGATCCCCTGCTGCTGAACTTCTTGCGGCAGCAGCGACATCGCTTGCTGCAGCTTGTTCTGCACCTGCACCTGGGCAATATCGGGATCGGTCCCCGGCTGGAAGGTGAGGGTCACCGACACCCGCCCCGCGGAGTCAGACTGAGAGGACATGTAGAGCAGGTGATCCAGCCCGGTCATATTCTGTTCGATGATCTGGGTCACCGAGTCTTCCACCGTTTTGGCGGATGCGCCCGGATAGCTGGCAGAAATACCGACAGCGGGCGGCGCAATGCTCGGATACTGGGCGACCGGCAGTTTGATGATGGCCAGGCTGCCCGCCAGCATGATCACCAGTGCGATCACCCAGGCAAAAATGGGTCTGTCTATAAAAAATCGAGCCATGAAGCGACTACTCCATCCTACTTGTTGGCCGGGGTGTTGGACGCAGCTTGAGCAGACGCTGCATCAGCACCCTGCTCGGCGGGATTGACCACGGCGCCCGGTCGTACTTTCTGCAAGCCAGCCACGATCACCCGCTCGCCGGAGGTCAGCCCTGACTCCACCACCCAGTTGCTGCCAACGACACGGCTCAGCTGCACGTTGCGCAGCTCCACCTTGTTGTCAGCCGTCACCACCATCACGGTGGCGCCGCCATTGGGGGTGCGAGTCACCGCAGTTTGCGGCACCAGCAGCCCTTGTGCCCGCTCACCCTCCTGCAGGGTGGCGCGCATAAACATGCCGGGCAGCAGCAGCTGATGAGGGTTGGGCACAATCACCCGCAGGGTCACCATGCCGGAGGTCTCATCCACTGTCACATCGGAGAACTGCAGCGAGCCCTCTTCGCCATAAGTGGAGCCATCTTCCAGCTGGAAGGTCACCCTGGCCCCTTTCTGCTCGTCCTGGGTCAACTTGCCCTCGGCGACCAGTCGCTTGAGGCGCAGCAGATCGGCGGTGGACTGACGCACATCCACATACATGGGATCGAGCTGCTGAATGGCAGTCAGGCTGTCAGCCTGCTGGGCAGTCACCAGCGCCCCCTCTGTCACCGCGGATTTACCGATGCGGCCACTGATGGGGGCGGTGATGCGGGTGTAACCGAGATTGATCTCGGCAGTGCGCAGGGCCGCCTTGCTCGCCATGATCTCCGCTTTGGCCTGCTTCCAGCTGGCATCGGCGTCGTCATAGTCCTGACGGCTGATGGATTTGACTTTGAGCAGCTCCTGATAGCGCTGCGCCTTGAGGCGGGCACTCTGCTCGTTAGCCTCGGCCTTGGCCAGATTGGCCTTGGCGCTGGCAACCGCCGCCTGATAGACAGCCGGGTCGATCTGATAGAGCAGATCGCCCGCCTTCACATCGCTTCCCTCGGTAAAGAGGCGCTTGAGGATGATGCCGCTCACCTGCGGACGCACTTCAGCCACCCGCAACGGGGCGCTGCGGCCAGTCAACTCGGTGGTCAACATCAGCGGACCGCTCTGCAGGGTCACCACGTTGACCGCCGCGGGGGGCATGCCGCCCTGTCCCTGGGGTGCGCCCCCCTTGTCACCACAACCTGCCAGCAAGCCTGTAGCCAAGAAGGCAAGACCAACAGAACGAGCAAGAATATGTTTATGCATGAAACACCTGAGCCTTTGCCAGTCAATGAACAATCAGGGCCGCATGGGCCCTGTTGGTAAATAGTCGAAAGATGAGGCAATATACATACATTCATAAATGTATGTAAGTGACTTTTTGCTTGCATGAGGCACAAATTTCGATGGCCAGACGAACCAAAGAAGAGGCGCAGCAAACCCGCTGCCACATCATGAGCACGGCGCTGGATCTGTTCTGCTCTCAGGGCCTGGCCAAGACCAGCCTGACCGACATCGCCAGGGCGGCAGACCTGACCCGCGGGGCCATCTATTGGCATTTCAAGAACAAGGATGAACTCTTCATTTCGCTCTGGCAGGAGCTCTGCAGCCCCCTTGCCCACCAGCTCGATGCCTGCCTCAATCCAGATGAGCCGGATCCGCTGGGGCAACTGCGCCTCTTCTTCGAAGGGGTGCTCCACAGCTTCATTCACAATCCGGCCCAGCGGCAGATGTTCACCATCCTGTTCAATCTCGAATCGCTGGAGGGGGAAGCCATCTCACTGCGCGAACATATCCGCAGCCAGTCCGCCAACTTCTTTCGGGACCTGGAGACCACCCTGGCCAACGCGGTACGGCGGGGCCAGCTGCCCGCCAACCTCAACCTGCAGCGCGCCGCCACCCTGCTCCACTGCACTCTGGATGGCTACATAATCAACTGGCTCCACTTTCCGGGGCGGATCGACCTGCAGGGCGAATCCGCCTTTATGATAGAGAGCATGTTCACCATGCTGGCCCAGCCCCACGGGCCTGCCTGCGGCCGCTAACCGGCTCCGGCAACTTCCTCACATCCAAATCGGGGCCTGACCGCGTGCTTTGGCAGTCAGGCCCCGATTTGTTACCCTGTGCGCCCCCTGCTTGAGGTAACCCCTGTGCCACACTCTGACTCCATCCCCGCTTCCCGGCCATTTAACGACCGGCACGCTCACGTTCGAGCTGCCTTTGTGGCACGTCTCAAACCCGGTGCTCACCTGCTCAATGGTCAATGCGGTACGGGGGAGGATCTGTGCTGGCTGCGTGCGGAAGGGTATGTGGTCACCGCCTGTGAAGCGGTGCTGGCCGACGCCAAAGTTGCCTCACAGCAATCCGGACAAGCAGTGCGGGTCTGCCCGCTGGCGAAGATGCACTCGGTGCTCCCTTACGATGGCATCTGGCTGAGCCGCCCGCTTGATAGCCACGTGGCCACCCTTGCCCCACAGTTACAACTGTTGGCGACCCTGCTCAAAGCGGGCGCTCCACTCTGCTTCCCCCTGCCGCCAAGCGGCAAGATAAGTCACGATGAGCTACAGCAACTGGTCACCACATCCGGGATAGCGCTGCAACTGGCGCCGATGGAAACCGTATCAGCCAGTACGTCAGATTCCTCAAATCAACACGCCAGCCAGTACGTCATGTTGCTGCGTGGCGATCATCAGGCCACCTAACGGGCTAATTCATCACGGATTTTCCCGTTCAACACCAAGCCGACAACTAGTCGGCGATCTTGGCTATCGACAATATTTAACTCGGCGTTAACGCAGAAAAGGCAGACATAACACGGCTTACGTGTTAAAAAGTGTGATTAATATCAAATTTTAATAACAAAACAGACAATACAACCAACTCCGGATTTCCTTATGAAACTTGTCCTGAAACTCATTGCTGGCATCCTTGCCGGTCTCTTGCTCGGTCTCTACGCCCCTGAGTGGGTGGCGCGCGTGCTGTTTACGGCCAAGACAGTGATAGGTCAGCTGATCACCTTCACCATTCCGCTCATCATTCTGTTCTTTATCATGAGCGGCATCGCAAGCCTGCCGAAAAACTCCGGCAAGCTGCTGGGCAAAACCGTGGCCCTCTCCTACTGCTCCACCATTCTGGCAGGGCTATTCGCCTTTACCGTGGCTAGCCACCTGATCCCGCAGTTCACCACCGCCGCCGAGCCCACCACGGCCACGGCCATCAAGCTCGCCTCCTACGTCAATCTGGAGATCCCGCCGCTGTTTGGCGTGATGTCGGCACTGGCTGCCGCCTTCGTGTTCGGCATTGGCATCAGCGCCACCCAGGCCACCGATCTGCGCCGGGTAGCCGATCAGGGTCGTGACATCATCGACCGCCTGCTGGCCAAGGTGATCATTCCGCTGCTGCCGTTCTATATCGCGGGCGTCTTTGTCGAGATGACGGTAGAAGGCACAGTATTCGCCACTCTGAAAACCTTCGGCGTGGTGCTGGTGATGGCGATCCTGATGCACTGGATCTGGCTCTCCGTGCTGTTCGTCGGTACCGGTCTGGCCCTTGGCCGCTCACCGGCACAGCTGATCAAGAATATGCTGCCCGCCTACTTCACCGCGCTGGGGACCATGTCGAGCGCCGCCACCATTCCGGTCGCGCTGCAGTCGAGCAAGAACAACGGGGTCAGCGACGGCATCGCCAACTTTACCGTACCGCTGTGTGCCACCATTCACCTCTGTGGCTCCACCATTACCCTGGTCACCTGTGCCACCGCGGTGATGTTCCTCTCCGAGCATCTGGCCATTCCGGGCATCGACACCATGCTCCCCTTCATCATGATGCTGGGGGTGATCATGATCGCAGCCCCGGGCGCCCCGGGTGGTGGCGTGATGTCGGCGCTGGGCCTGCTCACCTCCATGCTCGGTTTCGGTGAAGCCTCCATCGCCCTGATGATCGCCCTCTATCTGGCGCAGGACAGCTTCGGCACCGCCTGCAACGTCACCGGTGACGGCGTGATTGCCCTGTGGGCGGATCGCTTCGCCAACGGTAGCGAGAGCGCAGCCCCCGTGGCCGAGGCCGAACAGGCGTAAGCTCGCCGGGATAGCTCGACCATCCTCTGCAAAACCGCAGGCCCGAACCATGTTCGGGCCTGATTCGTTTCAGCCACCTTCCCTGCTTTTGTTAGTATTCCTCCTCCCCCTCTTTACCCCCCTCTGCCGTAAACAGCACTGGCGCTACCCTCTGCATCAGACAAAATTATTGGCATATGCCACATATGAGCGTATAAATGGCTTATGCCAATTAGGAGCCACCATGCCAAGACCCAAGATTGCCCGCCAGATCTGTGGCCGCCCCGCCAACAGCTGCTTCAAACCCAACGGCCGCCCCATGCATCAGCTGGAACAGGTCACGCTGGCCCCTGACGAGTTCGAGGCACTGCGCCTCGTCGACCTTCAAGGAATGCAGCAGCAGGAGGCCGCCCTGGTGATGGGGGTTTCCCGCCAGACCCTGGCCAATATCCTGAAAAAAGGGCGCTACAAGGTGGTGGAGTGTCTGAGTCTGGGCAAAGCATTGATGATGCAACCCGCCGAGCCCGACCACCCAACCAGTGGAGAAGAGCCGACATGAATGCTGTCACAACCATGACCACCCCCCCCCTGCAACAGTGCCCTGATGCTGAGTCGCCTGCTGGCGGCCAATATCCGGGTGCTGCAGTGCCGCTCTGCCCGCTTGCCGCTGCCCGCGCTGCTAGCCCCTGCAAATCTACAACCTCTCACCGAGGCAAGTCAGGGCCGTCCATCTCGCCGTCATCAGAGCAAGGCCGCGATCCGTGTCATCCAGCCCCTCGTCGCAGGCCACAGCCATGCCCATTGTCACGGTGGGTGCAACAGTGGTTCCGATCACTGCTGCGCCAGTGGTGGCAATCAGGCAGAGAGCTCACGACAAGGCCATACTTGTTGCCACGGCAGTGAGGGCGCCAACCAGCAGGGCGGTTGCTGCTATCATCACTGATGCCATCGCCGTGCATGTCATCACCATCAGGGAGAAGAGATCATGTCCATCTGGTTGTTGAGCCTGCTCGCCTCATTCGTGCTGATCCTGGCTATGGGCTCCATCATCTGGTGGCGCCAATACCAGCTTGCCCAGAAACGGGAAGATAAAGAGGTGCGCCCCTGTGGCTGCTCCAGCGCTTGCACGGATCACCTCGATCAAATCAGCGAACCGACTCCCAAAAAGTAACCTGAGCGCAAACGCCATAGCCGCAGATACAAGGTCGGCAAAATAAGGGCGCGTGAAATCGAGAAGAGCATAAAAGAGAGGGGGCACCTGCTGGTGCCCCCTCTCTATTTATTCCTCGTCATGCTTGAACCGCCTCTTTCCCCCTTACGCTCATCACACGCGCTCAACCCGGCTCTGCGCCACTGGCCGCCACACCTGATGAACTGGCGGGATCCTGGTACTGCTGATAGATGGCATAAAACTCGGCCTTGTTGTGCAGGGCCGCAGCGACACAGGTGGGATCAAACTGGCTGCCGGCATGCTCCTCCAGATAGGCAAACGCCGTCTCGAACGGCCAGGCCTGCTTGTAGGGGCGCTCGCTGGTCAGGGCATCAAACACATCAGCCACCGTCACGATACGCGCCGCCAGCGGGATCGCCTCCCCCGCCAGGCCCAGCGGATAACCGGTGCCATCAAAACGCTCATGATGGCCTGCGATGATGTTGGTCAGCATATCGGTGTGGTGAATGCCATCGAGGCCAAACTCATTGATCATCAGGCTGATCATCTCTCGCCCCTTGCTGGTGTGAACCTTCATGATCTCGAACTCTTCCGGGGTCAGCTTGCCCGGCTTGAGTAAAATGGCATCCGGCACCGCGATCTTGCCGATGTCGTGCAGCTCGGAGAAGAGGTAGACAAACTCCACCTCCTCGTCGCTCAGCCCGCAAGTCGGGGCCAGCGTCTTGGCGATCAGTCGGGAGTAGGCCGACATCCGATGCAGATGGTTGGCGGTCTCCTCATCCCGATAGCGACTGAACTCACGTGCCGTGGTCAGCGCGCCGCCGAGGGTCTGAATAGAGAAGAACTCCACCGCAATGATGGCGGACAACATCTGGGCATAGGCCGACAGCTCGCTTTGGATCGACTCATCGAAATATCCCGGCTCCATGGCATCGCAAAACAGAAAACCAAACAGCTTGCTGTTGAACAACAGCGGCTCGGTATAGCTGGAGGCATAGCCCGCCTCCAGCAGCTTGCGGCTGTGTTCCGACGCGGAACCACGCAGGGCATCGAGATTGCCAAGCACCCGGGGGTGCTTGTGCTCCGCCAGATAGCGCAAGGATGGAACATCGCTCAGCTTCACCTCATACTGCACCAGCGGCGAGGGCCCCTCGGTGCTGTGGGCGAAGGTCTTGAGCTGATCGGTATGGGGATCGTAAATCGCAATGGCCACCCGACTCAGCTTGTCAAAACGCTCGCGCAGCGTAGCGTGCAGATTCTGCATTCTTTCGCCAAATGAACTTTCCATTGCCTTCTCCACCGGATCACCATGATGGGAGTATAGGGGTACCCGTGACAGGGTTCCCAGCCACAGACCGCGAAATTGACTAATAAGTCAGCAACGCATATTACCAGTCACAAACCTGTGCAGCAGGGACTGCGCGCCAGTCAGGGCTCCACCATCAGCCGCTATTCGCACGGCCCAATCCTGCCCACTCGGAGATATTGTTAGGTTCTGCCATGCTGGCTGTATAGTTTTTGGTTAACCATTCCGGTAAAATCCGCGCCCTTAAAGAAGAGCCACCTAAGAGTGATTGAGCGATGTCCAACATAAAACAGGCCCCCAAAGTAGGATTCGTCTCCTTGGGTTGCCCCAAAAACCTGGTCGATTCAGAACGCATCCTGACCCAGCTGCGTACCGAAGGGTACGATGTGGTGCCCAGCTATGACGATGCCGAGCTGGTCGTCGTCAACACCTGCGGCTTTATCGACAGCGCGGTGCAAGAGTCGCTGGAAGCGATCGGCGAAGCGCTGGCCGAGAACGGCAAGGTGATCGTCACCGGCTGCCTTGGCGCCAAAGAGAACCAGATCCGCGAGATCCACCCCAAGGTGCTCGAGATCACCGGCCCCCACGCCTATGAAGAGGTGCTGGGTCACGTCCACAAATATGTGGAGAAGCCGCAGCACAACCCCTTCACCAGTCTGGTACCGGCCCACGGCGTCAAGCTGACCCCGCGCCACTACGCCTATCTGAAGATTTCCGAGGGGTGCAACCACCGCTGCACCTTCTGCATCATCCCCTCCATGCGCGGGGATCTGGTGAGCCGCTCCATCGGCGACGTGCTGGCAGAAGCCAAGCGCCTGAAAGAGGCGGGCGTGAAGGAGCTGCTGGTGATCTCCCAGGACACCTCCGCCTACGGCGTCGATGTGAAACACCGCACCGGTTTCTACGACGGTATGCCGGTCAAGACCAGCATGGTCGCCCTGTGCGAAGAGCTGGCCAAGCTCGATATCTGGGTACGTCTGCACTACGTCTACCCCTACCCACACGTAGATGACGTCATCCCGCTGATGCGCGATGGCAAGGTACTGCCCTACCTCGATATTCCGTTGCAGCACGCCAGCCCGCGCATCCTGAAACTGATGAAACGCCCGGGTACTGTCGAGCGCACTCTGGAGCGGATCCAGAAGTGGCGCGAAATCTGCCCGCAGATCACCCTGCGCTCCACCTTTATCGTTGGCTTCCCGGGCGAGACCGAGGAAGATTTCCAGATGCTGCTGGACTTTATCGACAAGGCGGAGCTGGATCGGGTCGGCTGCTTCAAATACAGCCCGGTCGAAGGAGCGCTGGCCAACGAGCTGCCGGATCCGGTGCCGGAAGACGTGCAGGAAGAGCGCTTCCAGCGCTTTATGGAGCTGCAACAGCAGGTTTCCATCCGCAAGCTCGCCCGCAAGGTCGGCAAGGAGATGCTGGTGCTGATCGACGAAGTGGACGAAGAGGGTGCCACTGGCCGCTCCGCCGCCGATGCCCCCGAGATCGACGGTCTGGTCTACCTGAACGGCGAAACCGGCCTCAAGCCGGGCGACATGGTCAAGGTGCGGATCGACGAATCCGACGAATATGACCTGTGGGCCAGCCTGATTAGCTAACCCTTGCTGACCACCGCTCAATGAAAAAGCGCCTTCGGGCGCTTTTTTATGCTTCCAGATTGCACTTCTACACCAGTAAGCCCCACTTTGCGGTACAAAACTGGCATATCCGTATGCAAGGGTGTGTAATAGTCGTTTCTGTTTGGCGACGACTCGAAATCCCATGCAACTCAAACCCCTTCTCAAGGGACGCTTTCAGCCCCACTGGCAGGCCAGTCATGATCTTATCGTGCAGGTAGTGCAATCCTGCATCACGGAGCAGCATCTGATCCCCGAGGGGGAGCCCCTGATGCGTCAGGGGGAGCTATTGCGGGATCTGGTGCTGGTACCGGGCGGCCGCATCGCCATGGGCCACACCGCCATGAATGGCCGCCGCTTTCAGCTCGGCACCCTGGAGTGCGACAACCAGCTGTTTGGCGAGATGGAGTTCTTCACCGGCTACCGCTGCCAGCTCGACATCATCGCCGAGGAGCCGCTGGAAGTGGCCCGCATCGACGGCGAGCAGCTGGAGCAGGCGCTGGTCGCCCACCCCAAGGTGGCGCTCTTCTTTGCCACCGCCATTGCCATCGACTATCAGGACACGGTGGATATCTTCACCTGCCGCATGCTCTACCCCATCAGCTACAACATCGCCCTCGACCTCTATCACAGCCACTGCCACCACAACCCGGTGAGCGGCTTTCGCAAGGGGTATCAGGAGGCGGAACGCTTCGGCACGACCGACCGGGTCTACCGGCGGGCGGTGAAAGAGCTGATGGAGAAGGGACTGGTGGAGCGCGGCGAAGAGGGATTGCAGATCCGCGATCTGGCGGGGCTCAAGGCCTTTCTGGAGCAGCCATAAGTCGCAGGCCTCAGTTGCCGACTGAGCAGCAACAAGCGGAACAGCAACAAAAAAGAGGGGCGGTTTATACCGCCCCTCTTGCTGTTTACTCCCCCGCTCAGGCGAGACAGGGCTGAGGCCGGGCCATGCGCAGCGAGGCTACCAGCATGGCGAGGATCACGGCGTAGATAAGCGGGATGGCGTACATCACCGCCTGCAAGCCGATCACCTGCTCGAACATGGCGCTGATGGCCGGGCTGAACATGGCCCCCGCGCTGCCGCTGATGAGGATGTAGGAGACGTTCTTGCTCGACGCCTGGCGCACAAACGACACCCCGTAGGCGATAAAGGCGTTGTAGAGCGCCGCGCAGACAAAGCCGTAACCATAGGTGAGGTATGGCAACTGGCTCAGGTTATCGGTGGTGACGATAAGCGCCGTCATCCCCATCGCTAGGGTGATGATCACCAGCAGGAAGGTTCGGATCGCAATGCGGGTCACGATGGCGGTGGAGACCAGTGCGCCGAGCAGGGCAGCCGTCCAGTATTGGGTGATGATGTTGCCCGCCTCCTCGAAGGGGATGCCGAACTTATTCTTCACGAACATGGGCGCCCAGGTGAGGAAGGTGTAGAGCGCCAGCATGCCTAGAAAGAGCCCCAACCCGCCGCTGATGATGCCGAGGTTCCACTCCGAGTGCTCGTTGCCTGCGCTCTCGCCACCCGCCTCGCAGCTGCGGAAGTTGGTCAGCACCGCCACCAGCATGGTCGCCAGCGCCACCACGCCCACCGCCAGATAGCTCCAGCTCCACGCCATGGCGTGAGTCAGGGTGTAGGTGGTGATAAGCGGGAAGACCACCCCGGCCACGTTGAAGGTGGCATCCTGCACCACCAGCATGGTGCTCTGCATCCGCGCCTGCCAGACGCTCACCACCAGCGTCCCTGCAATGCAGAGTCCCACCCCGCCACACAGGCCGATCACCGTCATGGCAGCCATCACCACATAGAGCGAGCCGGTCAGATGGAGCGAAGCCGCCGCCAGCGCGATCAGGCCGTAGCAGATCAGTGTCATCCGCTTGAGCCCCACCTTCTCGATAAGGAAGAAGGCAGCAATGGTGCCCGCCAGCGCCCCGCCGTTGAGCAGGGAGAAGATGGAGGCCACCTGATTGACGTCGGCGCCGAACTTGGCGGCGATGGGGTCGATCAGCATGCCGAACTGGGTCGCAAAACCGGCCATCACAAAATTGGCCAGGAAGCTGATGGCAGTGAGGGAGAGCTTATTGTTCATATTGGATCTCTCTTGGGGTCAGGGTGCGTGCAGGGGTGGGCGGACTGCGGCGCTTACAGCGCGGTGTGCAGCGCCAGCTCGATCATCTGGTTGAAGGAGAGTTGCCGCTCTTCTGCGGTAGTCTCTTCACCGGTCAGGCAGTGGTCGGAGACAGTCAGGATGGCGAGCGCCTCGATCCCCTGCTGATGGGCCAGCCCGTAGAGACCGGCCACCTCCATGTCGATGCCGAGCACGCCGAACTTCTCCAGAGCCGGAATGAGGTTTTCGTCCGGATCGTAATAGAGATCGCCGGTGAAGATATTGCCCACCTTGACCGGAATGGCCTTCTCCTGCGCCTTGGTAAACGCCTTGTGCAGCAGGGCGAAGTCGGCCGAGGTGGCCATCTGGTAACCGGCGCTGCGCTTGGCGTTGGTCGGGGAGTCGGTGCCCGCCGCCTGCGCCAGAATGACGTCACGCATCTGCACGTGGCGCTGGGTCGCCCCCAGACTGCCGATGCGGATGATGCGCTTGACGCCGAAGTCATTCACCAGCTCGTGGGCGTAGAGCACCATGGAGGGGATCCCCATGCCGTGGCCCATCACCGAGATGCGCTGGCCGTTGTAGTAGCCGGTGTAGCCCAGCATGTTGCGCACATTGGTCACCTCGCGCGCGTCGGTCAGAAAGGTCTCGGCGATATAGCGGGCCCGCAGCGGGTCTCCCGGCATGATGACGGTCTCGGCGAAATCGCCCGGGTTGGCATTGATATGAGCGGTCATTGTTGTTGTGCTCCAGTTTGACTCGTGTGGATGAGGGCATCCTAGCCCCCGCCCCCTCGCCCCTTGCAGGACAAAAGTCCTGTTGCCCCGATCGAGATCCCAGTTCCGGCAACTTGTTGTCGCTACATCGCATACCGCATGCTTTTCGACGTTGCTTGCTAAGGCTTGCCCATCACAGCCACCCGCCATTCCCGACCTACCAGCATAAAAAAGCGGGAGGGTAACGGCCCTCCCGCTCGATAGACCCTGCAACTGACGCTGCGGGCCGATGGCATTGTTCACTCTGCCGGTTGACACGCAATGCCAGCCATGGGCTGGCTAGCTCAAATCATGCAGTGCCTTGCCAAGGGGCGGCGTGAGGCGCAGATCCGAAAAACGCACCGCCAACCCCTGCCGCTCGGGGGTGCAGCACATCACCCCGATAAAGCAGCGCTCGCCTGGCGGGAACGGAGCGAGCCGCAGCAGTGGCCACACCTCACCATCGGTGGAGTATTGCAGACGCAGACAATCGGCCAGCCGGGTCAGGCGCAGCCAGAAACGGCGCGGATTGCCGCTGAAAATACCGGTGGCCCAGTCAGATCGCTGATTGGTGAGCACGCTGCCGATCATCGGTTGGGCATCGTTGTACTCTATCCCCGCTTTGAGCCAGTGCGCCTCGTCTTGCAGCAACATCAGCCCCGCCTGATCGTAGAGGGTCGTGAACTCCCCTTCGACACAGACCTGAAAGGTAAATTCCCCCTCGACCTCACAGCCATAGAGATGCCCACTGTGGCGCTCGAAACCATACCAGGTGCTGCGCCAAAAATCGGTCTGCTTGTCCGTTACCACCAGCAAGCCGTCGCTTGTTTTGTGCCATTCGGCCGGTTCATTGAGCCAGAACCATTCAAGCCCTTCCCTCATCCTCTTTTGCTCCTGTTCTCGCCATGTTTCCCGTTGTCACCGGCCCATAACACTCGGGCGCGCTCATACTATCGCTGGCCATTCGGCCACGAGCCCCAGCTGCGAGCGGCCAACCAAAGGGACTCCATTGTGTCGCCATCATGACTGGCGAGCAAGCCGTTGGGGCCAACCTTGCAACCGATAGGCGATCGGGCAAGTAAAAGGGGGCCCCTATTGCACGACGATAAGACATCTCGATATGGGCTCGAGTCGACTAACAGGTGGTCGATAGAGGGGACGCTTCAAGCCCGCCAACATCAGATGGCATATCAGGCATCACACGAAACGAAAAAGCCCAAGCAATTTAATTGCTTGGGCTTGGTATGTGGCGGAGAGACAGGGATTCGAACCCTGGGTGGCATTGCTGCCACAATTGATTTCGAGTCAATCCCGTTCGGCCACTCCGGCATCTCTCCGTGGGGAGAGAGTTTTACCCAAGCTGGGCCGAGGATGCAATAAAAATTTCTTAGATATCAAATGGCTGAATCAGATATCTGGGAGCAGGCTCACAATGCGGCGCATGCTGTTCGCGTTGCCAGGCCACCCTGCATCCACCCGACATTAACCCTCTCGCACACCCGGCCATTATCCATATCGTAATATTGCCCCATTGCCATCAGGCGTCTCTTTTTCCTGCTTGGCGCTCAAATTTATGGGTGATGCCGATTTTGGCCGGTTTCCTATGTATCCCCACATCATTGCGGGTGCGCAGCAAGCTGGTAATCATGGGCTGATTGAGGAACAATCGCGCCATCCTGGCGGCTGTATTGATGATGTTCCGCCCCGATTGAACTGATGGATCTTCTTATGCGATTGCCGAAACTCAAGCCCCTACCCTTAACACCCGCCCTTTCCATGCTGCTGGCAGCGATCCTGCTCTGCGCGGCGCCGGCAGAGGCCAAACGCTACCCGCTGCCACCTGCCGGGAGTCGACTCATCGGTGAGCTGGAGGATTACATCATCCAGCAGAATGAACATCTGGAGCTGGTTGGCAAAAATACGCAAATTGGATTTTTGGCGCTGCTTGAAGCAAATCCGGGTGTAGATCCCTATTTACCCAAGCCGGGTACCCGCTTGACGCTGCCCACCCAGATGCTGCTGCCTGATGTGCCTCGCGAGGGGATCGTCATCAATCTGCCCGAACTGCGCCTCTACTACTTCCCCAAAGGGAAGAATGAGGTCATCGTGCTGCCCATCGGGATTGGCGATATCGGCCGCGAAACACCCGAGATGACCACCACCGTCATCGAGAAGAATCCCAACCCGACCTGGGTACCCGGCCCCATGGTGCGCAAATCCTGGCTGGAGCAAAAAGGGATCACACTGCCCGCCGTGGTGCCCCCCGGCCCGGAGAATCCCCTTGGCAAGTTCGCCATGCGCCTTGGCTATGGCAAGCGCGACTACCTGATCCACGGCACCAACAAGGATTTTGGCGTTGGCCTGCGGGTAAGTGCAGGCTGCATCCGGCTGCGACCTGACGATATAGAGGCCCTGTTCAAGATTGTGCCGATCGGCACGCCGGTACGGGTCATCAATCAACCGGTCAAGGTAGCCATCGAACCGGATGGTCGGCGCTGGCTGGAGGTACACTCCCCGCTCTCCCGCACCGAAGATGAGCTTGAAAATGGCGCCCCGCTGGTGCTACCTCCGGCCATAGAGAGCTTTATCAGTGCACCTGACGTGATGCAGGATGAGGTGACGGCGGCACTGGAGAGCAAAAACGGCCTGCCCCGCCCCATCAGCAGCCAACTTGTCAGTGGCTAAGTCACCAGCGCCCGAGTCGCACCGGAGTCACCTTACCTCATGAAATTCCTGCCCCTCCTACTCCTGTTGGCCTGTCACACCTTGTGGGCCAAGGACATTCTCTGGATGAACAATGGCGATCGTCTGACCGGCAACATCGAGGAGGTGACCGAACAGTCGGTGCGCATCGCCCTGCCCTACAGCGGCGCAGTCACCGTCCAGCGGGAGGCCATCAAACGCTGGCGCATCGATAAAGAGGACAAACCCAAGGCAACGGCAAAGGGTGGGCTCAAGCTGTTCGAGGATGACCAGGATGAACGCAACGCCTGGCTCTGGACCGGCAGCGGCGATCTCAATGTCAAACTCAAACAGAATGACAAGCAGACCAACAACGTCAACCTCAAGTGGAAAAGCGAGCTGGCCAATCTGGACTGGCGTTACAGCTTCTCCGGTGAATATACCTATGAGACCGCTGACAACGTCACCGACAGCCATGATTATCAGCTCAACCCTACGCTGGACTACTTCTTCAACCAGCAGTGGTTCTTGCGCACCTCACTCGATGCCGAATATGACATGCTGGATAAAGATCGCTATCTCTACATGGACTATGGCTCGGGGCCTGGCTACCGCTTCTGGAACGACAAACGCCGCCGACTGGAGTTGATGGCCCAAGGGGGATTAAGCCGACTCTACTTCCGTGAAGATAGCGAGGTTCCCAAGATTTTTCTGGGTGAACGGGTCATTGACTACCCCTTCGCCGGTTTTAACTGGGATTATCGCCAACCTTTCTCCCTCTGGCAGGAGAAAATGGAGCTGTTCAGCCAGGGGCGCTATCTGAAATATCTGGCACAAGCCTCCCCCTATTTCACTCGTAATCAGGATCTGAAAGGCAGCATAGGATTGCGCTACTACTTCAACGACCATCTGCGCCTCTCCTGGTCGAGTGAGCTGGATTGGGAAGATGCTGACATCCTTGTCGACACAGGCAGCCCGGAACCCCGGGAGAGCGAATTCAGACACCTGCTCAGCCTTGGCGCCAGTTTCTAGTCCCCCCCACCCCAACACGCAAAGAGGAGCCAAATCGGCTCCTCTTTGCTTCAGGCAGAAAGGCTCGCTAGATCAGCCCCCAAGCGGCAATCTGGTAGATCCATACCATCGCCAGCAGGGTGCCGACCAGCCCCATGATGACGCCGATGCGCACCATCTGGTGACTCTCCACCAGACCGGTGGCGTGGGCCAGCGCATTGGGCGGGGTACTGATAGGCAGCGACATCCCAAGCGAAACCGAAATGGTAACCGCCAGGATCAAGGTGTGGCTGCCGCCCCACTCTGCCAGCTCCGGCATGCTGACCGCCAGTGCCGCCACCAGTGGCAGCAACAGGTTGGCGGTTGCGGTATTGGACATAAAGTTGGCCATCACCACTGCCAGCAGACAGGCGCCGATCAGCACCGCCAGCGTGGAGTATTCGTGGAACGGAATATGGGTGATGAGCCGCTCGGCCAACCCGGAGTCCTCCAGCGCCAGCCCCAGCGCGATACCGCCCGAGACCAGCCAGAGCACGTCGAGGGAGATCTTGTGCAGATCGTCCTTGGTGATGATGCCGGTGGTCAGGAACACCGCCACCGGGATCATGGCGACCACGTAGGAGCTCATGCCATGCAGATCCCCCAGTAGCCAGAGCACTATGGTGGTGATAAAGGTGAGGTAGACCACCCAGGCGCGAGGGGTCTGCATAAAGCGCCCCTCAATCTTGAGATCCATCCGCTTGAGGGTGCTCGGGAAGAAGCGCCCCAGCAGAAACCAGCCAAGCAGCAACAGCAATACCACAAAGGGCACCGCAAATCCCATCCACTGGCCGAACGAGATGGCATGCTCGCCGGTCAGGTATTTGAGGGCCACCGCGTTGGGCGGAGTGCCGATGGGAGTGCCGATCCCCCCGAGGTTGGCCGCCAGCGGAATGGCCAGCACAAAGCCGATTTTGGCCGGGTCCTTGTCGGGAAATGCCGCCAGCACAGGGGTAAGGATGGCCAGCATCATGGCGGTGGTGGCGGTATTGCTCATAAACATGGAGAAGGTGGCGGTGATCAACATCAGCCCCAGCATGACGATCCGGGGATCCTGACCGAACGGGCGCAGCAACACCCGCGCCAGATTGACGTCCAGACGGTACTTGGTCGCCGCAATGGCGAGGAAAAAACCGCCGAGAAACAGCATGATAACCGGCGAGGCAAAGGTCGCCATCACCTCGGTGGACTTGAGCAGCTCACCAAAGCCTGGTTCAGCCTTGTCGGCAGTCATGAACCAGAGCCCCTTGTCGGAGAGCAGCAGCAGCTCCAGCACGATGATCAGCACCGAGGTGGCGAAGATAGGGATGGGCTCCAGGATCCAGCAGAGGGCGGCCAGCACGAAAATGGCCACGACCCGCTGCTCGATGACGGTGATCCCCTCCAGCGGGATCCAGTGGGTCGGGATCAGCAGGATGGTGAGGCTCAGCAGCAGTGGCAGAATAATCTTGTTATTGATGGGCACTATTGTCTCCAGGATCGGGAGTAAGAAGCCAATAGTGGCATAATATGCTATCGCCTCACGCGGCTATCTCGCCAAAATGAGAGCTGGCTAACTGCACGGCGCACCGTTTTGTGAGTCATATCAAGCTGGGGTCGGCGCGCTATGGCTGACGCCTCAACCCTTGCAACAAACAGGCAAAAAAACGGGCCCGCTGTTCGTTGCACACGACAGCGGGCCCGTTTCACCATTCATGCCGATGAGGGTGCTCAGAAGTAGATGCGGGTCACCGACTCGATGACGCAACCTGGGCGGCGGATCCCTTCGATCTCCACCTTGATCTCTTTGAGCAGCTCCAGCCCCCCCTTGATAGGGGTGACCCGGGCAAGCTTGGTGCGGGCGCGGATGTTGCTATCCACCTTGATGGGGTACGGGAAACGTACCTGATCCAGCCCGAAATTCACCACCATGCGGGCGGTCGGGAACTCGGGAGTGGCCTCATCGACCGAGCCGGTTAACTGCGGCAGCAGCGCCAGGGTCAGGAAGCCGTGGGCGATGGTGGTCTTGAAGGGGGACTCGGCGGCCGCGCGCTCAGGATTGGTGTGGATCCACTGGTGATCCCCGGTCACGGCAGCAAACTGATCGATCATCTGCTGGCTGACGTGGAGCCACTCGCCGACATGGGTCTCTTCACCGATGCGGGCCTGCAGGGCGGCATAGAGCTCGGCCGCCTCGGCTCCCAGCTCCACAGCGGGTTCCTGAGCCACGGCAGGCTGACCGTTGGCCACCCGTGCCACGGTTGCTGCATCCTGTTGCTGCTCGCTCTGGGTCTCGGTTTGCAAGTCCAGTACACGACCCAGCAAAGGGTGAAGATGTGCCTTTTGCTGAAACTCACGCCAGTAGTCGCGGATCGCCGGTGAGAGCCAATCCTTGAGCTCAAAGGGGTGCTGCGCCAAAATTTCGCGCTTGCGCTTCAGAAAATCGACAACTTTCATGTTCCGATCCCTATGTGATTCATTGCCTGTAAAGAGGTCTAACCAGTCCTATTTTATTAAAGTTTCAGCTGTAAGTGCAAAAAAATCTCGGCGTACACCTGTACCAAGGCGGAAGTAACTACTTACACCATGTAAACCAGCACGATCTGCCAATGAGGAAATCGATTGCCAAAGATGCCGCCAGCAGGGGAAATTCGCGGGGATCATCATGAAAAAGGCCCTCATCGGGCCTTGTGGTGGGGGTCAGCGCGCGCTCGACCAGCCGCTACGCAATCCCTCTTCATCCAGAAAGGACCAGGCGAGGATCCGGCTCACCTTGTTGCCCTGCGCCATGTCGATCACCCGTACCTGACGCGCCCCCACCCGGTTCAACGCCTTTTTCGCCCCCGGCAGATTCTCTTTTTTCGACACCAGCGAGCTGAACCAGAGGCACTGAGTGGCAAACTCCTTGCTCTGGGCGATCATGTTGGCCAGAAACGCCGCCTCGCCCCCTTCACACCAGAGCTCGGCCTTCTGGCCGCCGAAGTTGAGCACAGGGGCGCCTGTCACCTCCTTGCCCAGATTGCGCAGCTTGCGCTCCGTCCCCTTGCTCGCCTCTTCCAGCGACGCATGGAACGGCGGATTGCACAGCGTCAGGGCAAAGCGCTCCTTTGGCCCTATGATGCCGCGAAACACATGGTTGGGGTTTCCCTGCAGGCGACACTCAATCTGATTGCCGAGCCCGTTGCTCTTGGCCAGCAGGGTGGCCGCCTTGACCGAGACCGGATCGATATCCGATCCGACAAAACGCCAGCCATATTCGCGGCAGCCTAGCAGCGGATAGATGCAGTTTGCCCCCACCCCGATATCCAGCACTCTCACCCCCTTGCCGGTAGGGAGCTGGCCTGCGCTCTCGGCCAACAGATCGGCCGCCCAGTGCAGGTAGTCCACCCGTCCCGGGATAGGCGGGCAGAGGTAACCGGTAGGCAAGTCCCAGTGGGCAATCCCGTAGTGATGGGCCAGCAGGGCGCGATTGAGGGACTTCACTGCATCGGGATTGGCAAAATCGATGGTGCGGGTACCGTAGTCATTGATAAATATGTGGACGGCCAACTCGGGAGTTCGCAGGCAGAGCGCCTCAAAGTCGTAACCCGCCTCATGGCGATTACGGGAGTGAAGTCCGGATTTACGGTCGCCCGACTTGGGGCCACCAGCTGATGGGATGCGGGGTTTCATGCTGAGCCTGCCGAAGAAAACGGGCCCACACTATAGTGATTTGACTCGGGAAAGTCTAAACGAGGGCAATAAAAAACCGGGCTATCGAGCCCGGTTCAAGTGAGGTTGGAAAAACAGTCCGTACTGCGAGCCGTTTGTCCAGCCTGACTCAGATATCGATCCGGCGAGCTTGCCAGAACTTGCTGCGCCAGTATTGGCTGTCCAGCTTGGAGCGGGTCACACCGGCTCGAGTCGAGGCGTGAATGAATTCGCCATTCCCGACATAGATACCAACGTGGTTGAGACGACGATTGATTTTGAAGAAGACCAGATCACCTTCGACCAGATCCTGCTTGGAAACGCGCGTCCCTTCGTGAACTTGAGAGCGGGTATCGCGGGGAAGTTCAATACCGACCGCATTGCGAAACACTTCACGGGCGAAGGCGGAACAATCGATACCGCGTTCGGTTGTACCACCGTAGCGGTAAGGGGTACCGCGCCACTCTTTGTATACTGTCAGGATTTCATTCACATCGGGTGTCTGCGAAGCTTCCGGTTCAATAACGGGTTCCATCATGGAAACTTCGATCTTGCTCGCGACCTCGGGTTGGGGTGCCGAAGCACAACCCGCCATTCCGAGCGCGACCAGCAGTAGCATCAGGTAGCGCAATCCTTTATCCCCGCAAAATAGTAAATCTTGTTAAAATACGGCCCCAAAGGGCAATTTATAAGGCAACAGCACCCGACTATATCCAAGAATTCTATCGAGGCAAGTGAAAATCCCTATCAAGCTCACATTTTTGCAAGGAAATGCACGATTTTTCATAATTAATGTGATCATGCCCAAACAATATACAATCGCAAAAAGGACCTTTGGCCTCATAGATAACTGGCTTTTATCCCTGCTTCAGCACCTTTTTAAAGTGAAAAATCATGATCGAAACCGATCTTTTTTTGTTAAAACCGGCCAGGGTATGCCAGGCACTGCTTGCTCAATTGCCTGAATGGTTGTCAACCGATGAGCTGCATATCTGGCAAACCATGACCCATCCTGAACGGCGTCAGGAATATCTGGTGAGCCGCGCCCTGCTGCGCCAGCTGTTGTCCGAGAGGCTGCAACGCCCTGCCGCCAGCCTGCAATTTTGCAACGGCCCCCACGGCAAGCCCCAACTGCATGATGATGCTTGGCAGTTCAATCTGAGCCACAGTGGCAGCTGGCTGGTGTTGGCGCTCTGCCCGCAGGGGCAGCTTGGGGTGGATATCGAACTGGGCAAACGGCGGCATCACCCCCTCCCCCTGGCCCGCCGGTTTTATGCACAGAGTGAATATGAGTGGCTCTGCGCGCTGCCTGCTCCAGAGCAGGAGAGTGCCTTCTACCGGCTCTGGTCACGCAAGGAGGCGGTACTGAAAGCCCACGGTGGCGGCATAGCGGCGGGGCTGGAGAAGGTGCGGTTTCTCCCGGATGAAGAGTGGCGACTCGACAACCGGTTGGATGACACCCCTTATCAGGTACAGGATTGGCCCTTTGCCAGCGGCTGGCTCAGTCTCGCGGCGGCGGCAACCCCCGTGACCTTTTACCGGCTTGATGAGCGCTTGAATTACCAGTCACTCAACCCCATGTTACTCAACACCCTTTCTGAAGAGTCCAACTCATGATCGTCGACATTACTCCCCAGAATTTTCACGCTGAACTGATCGATGCCTCCATGAAGAAGCCGGTCGTAATCTATTTCCATGCTCCGCAGATGCCGGAGTGTCAGGGGATGACACCGCTGATCGAATCACTGGTTGGGCCCGCTAATGAGCAGGTCACCCTGACCAAGGTGGATATGAACGATCCCCAGTTGCAACCGCTCGCCAGCCAGCTCGGCCTGCGCGCCCTACCCGCATTGGTGCTGTTCCATCAGGGTCGCCCTGACGAACAGGGGATCATCGAAGGGCCGCAGGATGAAGCCACCCTGCGCCAGTATTTCGCCGCCTTCACCCCCAAAGAAGAGGAAGAGTTGCTGGCCAAGGGGCAACAGGCACTGGCTGACGAGCAGCCCAGCATCGCCTATGCCCATCTGACCAAGGCACACCAGCTGGCCCCTGAACGTCACGACATCAGCCTGTGGCTCATTCAGGCCGCGCTCGACCTCAACCTGCTGGATGAAGCGCAGGAGCGCCTCGGCACCATCCCGATGGTGGCACAGGAAAGTCACTTCCATACCCTGAGCTCACGGCTGGCGCTGGCCCTGCAAGCGGCAGACAGCCCGGAACTGCGCGCGCTGGAAGCCCGTCATGCAGAACAGCCTGATGATTTTGGTCTGGCACAAGAACTTGCTGTGCAATACAACCAGGCCGGCCGTCAGGAAGAGGCATTGGAACTGCTGCTGGCGATCCTCAAACGGGACTTGGCATTCGGCGAAGCCAGAAAGACCTATCTCGATATTCTCGCCACTATGGGTAACACACCACAGGCGCAGAGCTACCGTCGCAAACTCTATAGTCTGCTCTACTGATCGGAATCGAACTGGCTGGTAATGATGGGGGAGTGCCGGGAGACCGGCATGACCTCATGGGTCAAGTACGAAGAAGGTACTGTGGGAATAAGGTGCTGTGGGAATAGTGGAGATACTGTGAATTTCAGGCAAAAAAAAATGGCGCAAAACTGCGCCATTTTTTTCGCATGGATTACTTCTTGTAGGAAGTAGCCATGTTGTCGATGCGCTGGTTAGCACGCATAGCTTCTTGCTTGGCTTCGGCAACATCAGCAGCGATTTTGGACTGATCAGCACGAACTGCGCTAACATCTTGAGCCAGTTGGTCAACTTTGTTAGACAGATTCTGAACGGAAGTTTCCAGTTCGCTGGTGTTTGCACAACCGCCCAGCAGAGCGGACAGACCAACAACACCTACCAACAACAATTTTTTCATTTTTAAAGCTCCCTTGAACTCGCCAGACGTTTAGCAAGCGGCGTGATTATGGCACAAAAAAATCCTACTTTGCATAGTCCCCACCACAGATAAATGCATTAAAACCCTCATTTTTTTTTGAATGAACAGTTTTTGTCCAGATTCGTCTAAAAAATGAGTGCCGTGTGGTGGGGGCACGGACAAAGGTTAACCAAATTTTTGCCTTATTACAATTTCGTATGAGGCTCAGGCTGTACGTTCTGACAACAATTGACGATATTGCACCAGATCCTCGATGGTCAGCACCGGCATCTGGTGCTTGCGACCGAACGCAACCAGGTCTGGCAGACGCGCCATCGAGCCATCTTCTTTGGTCAATTCACACAACACTCCAAATGGTTTGAGGCCAGCCAGCTGCATCAGATCGACCGTGGCTTCGGTATGACCACGACGGGTAAGCACCCCACCGGTTCGCGCCCGCAGCGGGAAAACATGACCCGGGCGATGTAGATCGCCCGGTTGGGCGCCGTCAGCGATAGCTGCACGGATGGTGGTGATGCGATCAGCCGCCGAGACACCGGTCGTGACCCCCTGCGCTGCTTCGATGGTCACGGTAAAGGCGGTCTGGTAGTGGCTGGAGTTGGCCTCCACCATCATCGGCAGTTCGAGCTGGCGAACCCGCTCGTCGGGCAGGCAGAGGCAGACGATGCCGGAGCACTCGCGGATCATCAGCGCCATCTGTTCATTGGTCATGGATTCGGCGGCGAAAATGAGGTCGCCCTCGTTCTCCCGATCTTCATCGTCGGCCACCAGCACGCCGCCTCCGGCACGCAAGGCAGACAGGGCCGCTTCGACACGGGCAACGGGATCACCGAATTCACTGAGTAGAGACTGATTCATGGTAAAACTCCTAAACAAGACAAGGACCAGAATCAGGGCATGGAAAGGCAGACAGAGACGGGCATGCAGCGGCCAGCCCACAAGGGCCAACGCTGCAAGGTCTGTCTTATCCTCTTTCATCCGGACTATGACCGTCGGCTCCGGCATCTCACCGGATCTGCTGACCCCGATCTGGCAATCAGCCAAGTCGGGCGCTCGCGGGCTCCCCGAGTCAATCGGGATACCGCCGGTGGGGAATCGCACCCCGCCCTGAGAATAAGCGCAGACAGCCTAAAGAAAAACGGTTGCAGATACCAGTCAAAATCCCCCCGCAGGCTGAAAAGCGTTTCAACATTGCGCCCGGGATCGCGCTCTGCGGCCTGCTCGCCAGCGTGCGAGGCCGTGACTGGCGAATTTCTTTATGGCTCGGATCGGTTTATGGCATAGTTCCCGAAACAAAAACACAGGGCCCGAAAAGAGATCCTGAACAACGCTGCCGGCGCAGACAGCAGCGCCAACACCACAAACGGAAAATGACAGAGATGGAAAAGAAAATATTGCTCACGGATTGCCCGGATGCCAAAGGGCTCATCGCCAAGATCACCAACATCTGCTACAAGCACCAGCTCAACATCATCAAGAACGATGAGTTTGTGGATCACGAGAATGGCCGCTTCTTTATGCGTACCGAGCTGGAGGGGCGCTTCAACGACGAGACCCTGCTTGCCGACCTCGATGATGCCCTGCCCACCGGCGCCCAGCGTCGTCTGGTCAAGGCGGGCAAGAAGCGTATCGTCATCCTGGTGACCAAAGAGACCCACTGCCTCGGCGATATTCTGATGAAGAACTACGCGGGCGCGCTGGATATGGATATCGTCGCGGTGATCGGCAACTACGATACCCTGGCCGAGCTCACCGGCAAGTTCAATATTCCGTTCCACACCGTCAGCCATGGCGAGCTGAGCCGTACCGAGCATGAAGAGCAGGTGCGCGCCATTATCGACAGCTATGAGCCTGACTATGTGATCCTGGCCAAGTACATGCGGGTGCTGACCCCGAGCTTCGTCGAGGCCTATCCGCGCAAGATCCTCAACATCCACCACTCCTTCCTGCCCGCCTTCATCGGTGCCCGCCCCTACCGGCAGGCGTTTGATCGCGGCGTCAAGCTGATCGGCGCCACCGCCCACTTCGTGACCGACGATCTGGATGAAGGCCCCATCGTCGAGCAGGACGTGATCCACGTGGATCACACTTTCAGTGCCGATGCGATGGCAAAAGCGGGCCGTGACGTAGAGAAATCGGTGCTGAGCCGTGCGCTGGAGCTGGTACTGAACGAGCGGGTGTTCGTCTACGGCAACAAGACGGTGGTCTTCAAGTAATCCGCCCACATGACTCGTATGCAAACGCCAGAAACAACAACGGCTCCCGTGGGAGCCGTTGTTGTTTCTGCGCCGAGTGTCAGAGCGGCAGATCGTTTACCGTCACCGCGCCCTTCTCCAGCTTCAGCTCGGAGGTCAGCGCTTGCTGGTCGGCCTTCAGATAACCCATCAGGGTCAGCTGATCGAGCATGGGGGCCAGTTGCGGCACCGCCTTGCCCAACTTGTCGCTGAGGCTGGCATGCAGCACGCCGGAGAGGGCCTGCATCCCCGCGTCGCTGTTGAACAGCTGCTCCAGCGAGGTGGAGGCCAGCTTCACGTCCCCCTTCATGGTCACCGCCTCACCGTTGAGCTTGGCGCTGAGATCGGCCAGCTCCAGGGTCGCACCACGTTTGAGCATCTTGTCCAGCGCCTGCTGGATGGCGGCATCTTCAACTCCCTTGCCACCGGCTGCCTGCAGCCCCTGATACCCTTCCAGATCCAGACCGTTGAGGTTGAGCGCCAACTTGCTGTCCGTCACCGCCAGGGTGTCGGTCTCGTTCTCCAGATCCAGCTTGGCAATCTTCATCTGATAGCTGCTGGAGAGGGTCTGGGCATCATCACCAGTCAGCTGAGTCTCGGTAGTCATCCCCTGCAGGGCAACCTTGACGCTGTCAGGCAGTTGCACCGTGAGGGCCGAAAGGGTCATCTCGCTCTGGGGCGAGAGGAGCACACCGCTGATCTCGGCAATGTCGGCACTCCCTTTCAGATCGGCCAGCACCAAGTCCATCTTGCTCTGCTCTTCATGGACCGTCATCCCCTGCCAGGTCATGGTGAGGTGACCACTGCCCTCCAGATTGCCGTGAAATTCGCCGTTCAGGGGCAGGAAACTGAACTCGTCCAGCCCCTGTTTTACCTTGAATTCATTGGCCCAGAAGCGGCTGCTGTTCCCCTGGGTCCAGAGGCTGGTTGCCGACTCCAGACCAAGTTGCCACTGCTCCATACCCAGTGCGGTGAAAACCGGCGCCAAGGTGCCATTATGGGTATCGAGCAGGAAGTGGCTCTTGATGTAGAGCGGCAGTATCCTGCTCTTGACCACCAGTTGTAACTCGATGGGCTGACTGCCCTCCAGCTCGCTATCGATGGAGGCCAGCTCCTCGGGCGTCACCACGACCTTCAGGACCCCGTCACGGGTGAAGAGGCTGCTGCTACTCGGCTGCCACTGCATATCGATACCGGTCTCTTGCTCTACCTTGGCGATCTGCTCCGCCATGATGCTGTCGAAGCTGTTGCCCGTGTACCAGCACGCAGCCAGACCACCACCTACCAGTGCCGCACCCACGGCGAGGGCCACTATCTTTTTCATATATCCATGTGTCTCCAGGGAGTTGTCACTGCACTCTACGGGGCGGACTCGGGACTAGGCAAGTCCAATCAGAGGGCGAGCCAACATTCTTGTGGCTCGCCATCACCTCACAGCAAGGGGCTGAAGAGATAGAAGATGTTCTCCATCGCCTTCTTGTACCAGGGGCGGGCCTGCCATTGGGCCAGGGTCATCGGGGTGGCTTCCGCCATATAGCCCTGTACCAGCCGGGTCATCTGGGCCACGAACGAGGGGTTATCCACCAGCAGGGTCACCTCGAAGTTGAGCCAGAGGCTGCGCCGATCCAGATTGACCGTCCCCACCAGCGCGAAGTCATCATCCACCAGCACGCTCTTGGTATGGAGCAGACCGGCATCGTAGCGGTAGATCTCCACCCCGGCCGCCAGCAGCTCCTCCATAAAGGCGTTGCAGGCGTAATTGGCCATGATGGAGTCGTTGCGTGCCGGCAACACCAGCTGCACCTGCACCCCGCGCGCCGCCGCCGAACTGAGTGCGGCCGCCAGCGGATCGTCGGGCACAAAGTAAGGGGTCGTCAGCACCAGATGGCTGCGCGCCTGATAGATGGCCAGCAGCAGGCTCTGCTGGATGCAGTCGCCGCCGACGAAGGGGCCGGACGGGATCAGCTGGGCGCGGTAGTTGGTCTGGGGCCAGGCTTCCGGCTCATGCTGCAGACTGTCGAGCAGCCGCTCGCCGGTCTCCATCTCCCAGTCCCAGACAAAGATCGACCACATCAGCGGCACCATGGGCCCCTGCACCCGGATCATGATGTCGACCCACTGGCCGACCCCGGCATCCTGCTTGAAAAAACGGGGATCCACCATGTTCATGGAGCCGGTATAGCCGACCTTGTCATCGATCACCACCAACTTGCGGTGCATTCGCAAATCCTGCCGCTGGAACGGAATGCGCCAGGCGCCGACCGGCAGCACCTCCACCAGCTTGACCCCCGCCTTGCGCAGCTTTTTCGGCCACCCGGAGCGGAAGAAGTGCTTGCTGCCCACCGAATCGAGCAACAAACGACAATCCACGCCGCGCAGCGCGACTTCCATCAGTGCTTCACACACCTCGTCGGCATCACCGCCGGGGTGCCAGATATAGAACTCCAGATAGCATGAGAGCGTCGAGCGGCGAATATCCTGAGCAATCTCATGCAGGATCTGGTCGGGTTGGCTGAGCAGAGTCATCCGGTTACCGGAGAGCATGGGCATGGCCAACCGCCCCTGGATCAGATCGTGCAATGGTTGGGCCTTTTCCCCCACCTCGCAGCAATGCTGGGGGAAAAGGCGGGCCAACTGACGAATCCAGATAGCGTAAGGGCGATACATGGCCTGTGCCCGCTCGGCGCGGCGGCGCCCCAACTTGATTTCACCAAACAGCAAGTAAAAGCCGACGCCGGCAAACGGAATGGCGTAGATCAGCGCCAGCCAGGCCAGCGACACCCCGATGGGGCGGCGTTTCATCACTACCCGAAACGACACACCCGCGACGATAACGGTATGAAAAAGCAGTAGCAGCCAGCCCAGAAAGCGGGAGAACAGCAGGTGGAGATCATGTTCCAGACCGTTTAGCAACGGTAACTCCTTTTCATCAACAAACAGTGGTCGGCAGATCCTGCCAGTCAGGAATGGTATGCTGTAAGGCAAATCCATTCTATCAGGTTGCCCCCATGATTCTGCAATCCATGCTGCTCAGCCTGGCCATGCTAGGTCAAGGCTCATATGACATCAATGAGCAGCAGATCAATCAGTACCTGCAATCCCAGGTGCAAGTCGACAAACAGCTGGAGCTGCCCGGCATCATAAAGGCCCATGTGAAGCTGGAGCAGAGCGATGTCCAGATTGGCCGTCAACAGCCAGACACCGCCCGAGTCTATGGCAAGGGCAAGCTCAAGATCGCCCTGCCCGACAATACCGAATATGACGCCCGCCTGCAGATGACCTATGAGGCAAGACCCCGCTATGACAAGAGCCAGAGCGCGCTGTTTCTCGACAACATGAAACTGGTGGAGTACAAGCTGGAACCGGAGGCGGCAGAGAGAAAGTTCGGCATGATGCTCGGTATGCTGCTGCAGAGCATGGAGAAGCGTCTTGAGAGCAAACCGGTTTACCGACTGGATGACAAGGATCCGCAACAAGCCTGGCTGAAAGAAAACCTGCTGGGGCTGGAGCTGTCACCAGGCAAAATCCACCTGCTGACCAGACCCCGCTAGCCCGCTCAATTCAGGAGGGGCTGGCTGGTATCCCGTACCAGCAGCTCCACCTGATAACCCTGCTGCTGCTGTTGCTCATAAAGGAAGAAGAGTGAACCGCTCAATTGGTTGAGGGAGATATCGGCAAAACCGGCCTTGAGATAGAAGGGTTTCTCGAAAGGCAGTACCTGACAGACTACCGGTTTGTCCTCCAGACCGTGACAGGCGTGCTGCAACAGCCGTGAACCCAATCCCAGCGACTGGTAGTGAGGCAACAGACGAAAGCCGCACAGATGATAAAACTCCTCCTCGTCCCGCAACCGAACCGCCCCCACCAGCCAGTGAGCATCACGTACGACAAAGACCCGCTCTGCCAGATCCGGCACATAGTGGGAAAAAGTCGTCTCGTAATAATCCTTGATGAGAGAGAGATCGGCGTCACAGTACTCCTCGAAGATGAGTTCCATCGCCAGCATTCCTGACACAAAAAATTCCTTTATAATCAGTAGATAAGATAGATTGAAACTAACTAGCCAGACCAGCTTACACCAGCAAGATAGCATGCCTTTTATTAACAAAAAAGCGAGCATGCTGGAGCACTTCCCTAAGACGCTTATGACCATTAGCTACCGGAAAATTCCACCTTTTGGCGCCTCTCCTGGACATACTCCGGCATCCCCCCGTCCCTCGGTCAAATCCCCCCTCCACTTCACAACTCCCTGTTTGTACCCTTGTTCTGCACTCGCCATGGTGCTTTACTCAACATGATGATCCAGGGAAGGAGTGTGACGGTTGAAAGCATGGATGCTGGCAGGCCAGATGGTGTTGATCCCCTTGAGTGGATGGAGCCAGACGCCCCCTCCCGCGGAGGTGGTCTTCCTGACCGCAGCCCCCTCTCCCTTGCGCCCGGTCAATCATGCTGCGCCCGCCCCACAACCCGACACCGCTCAAACGGCGGCAACCGCCGCTGGCGGCAAGAAGCAGATCCAGGTCTATAAATCGGTGCAGCAAAACGGGGTAGTACGTTACTCCGATATGGCGCCCGAACAGGGCCATTACGAACTGCTGCTGTTCAACGACTGCTTCGCCTGCGACCCCAAATCCAGCGTCAACTGGCAGACCACAGGACTGTTTCTCTATGACTATGCCAGCACCATCAAGGCAGCAGCAAAGACCTATCAGGTTGAGCCTGCGCTGATCCGAGCGCTCATTCACGCCGAATCGGCTTTCAATCCACTGGCGGTCTCCCGCAAGGGGGCGATGGGGCTGACCCAGCTAATGCCTGCCACGGCGCGGGAGCTGGGGGTCGGCAATGCCCTGCTGGCGGAACAGAATATTTTCGGCGGGGTGAAATACCTAGCGGGACTGCTCAAGCAGTATGACGGCAACATTGCGCTGGCGACCGCGGCCTACAACGCCGGGGCGGGCGCCGTACAAAAACATGGCGGCATCCCACCCTATGCGGAAACGCGCGCTTATGTGGAGCGCGTCCAGTTGCTCCATCAGCGCTACAAAGAGATGCTGCAGGCCAAGGGACTCTGACGTTTGGCTTGGTTAGTTCTCTTATCTCACTCCTCCAGAAACAAAAAACACGCCCTCAGGCGTGTCGATACCACACTTTGTTTCGCAAATGATTACTTCTGCTCCGTCGCCACCAGGCGATAAGCCAGCGCACCCAGAATGGCACCGACAATCGGGGCAACCCAGAACAACCACAGCTGGCTGACCGCCCAGTCACCGACAAACAGCGCAACGCCGGTACTGCGGGCCGGGTTGACCGAGGTATTGGTCACCGGAATGCTCACCAGATGGATCAGGGTCAGGCACAGGCCGATGGCAACCGGAGCAAGCACAGCTGGCGCACGGCTGTCGGTAGCGCCCATGATGACGAACAGGAAGAAGCCGGTCATCACAGCTTCGCACACCAGTGCCGCCATCATGCTGTAGCCGCCCGGAGAGTGCTCACCGTAGCCGTTGGAGGCAAAGCCGGCGGAGAGATCAAAACCGGCCTGGCCACTGGCAATCACATAGAGTACAGCAGCACCGCCAATTGCCCCCAGCACCTGAGCCACGATGTAAGAGAGCACGCCGGAAGCAGGAAAACGACCGCCAGCCCACAGACCGATGGTGACGGCCGGGTTGAGATGGCAACCGGAGATATGGCCGATGGCATAGGCCATGGTCAGCACGGTCAGGCCGAATGCCAGCGATACGCCCAAGAGGCCGATCCCCACATGGGGGAAGGCTGCAGCCAGCACGGCACTGCCACAACCTCCCAATACCAGCCAGAAGGTTCCCAAAAACTCTGCTGCAACAGGTTTCACTGTATGTCTCCCGATAAGATGAGATAAAAAGGCCCGCAAAGGGGCCATGCGTTAACACGCGCAGCATTATGGGAGCAGCAATAGCCGATGCGAACCCGGTTACCAGTCGCCAGAAAACGTGACTCAAGTCACAATTGGTTGATTAATAGAGATATTTATCAGTAGCAAGCCACACAGAGGCTGTTGCCAACAAGGAGCCTCATGCGACAACTTATGACTCCAAAGGCCTGTTCTGTCTATTTGTTGATCAACAATTCAGGGCCACACCAGCGGATCACTTGATCGGCGAAAATCGGCTGACCACCTGACCCTGATGCTCAATCCACTCCATGAACATGGCGACTGGACGGGCATAGACGGCGCCATCCTGTTCCGACTGATAGATCACCAGCTGCTCGCCTGTCTCGGTATGGCTGGCCAGGGTCAGCACCTGATAGTAGCCCCCCTTGAAGTGACGATAGCGACCGGGTGTGGGTGCATGCATGGGATACCTCTGCAGATAGAACAGGACGGGAAAGGGGAAATATGCGCTGGCCAGTGCCAGTTGTATCAGCTTTTTCTCGTCGGAAATGACGATGAAGAGGCTTTTTTACACAAGCCAATCGTGCCAGAGAGCGTGAAGATTTCAACACAGTAGAGTAGCTTTGTTAATCACTCCCCCATCTTTCACTGGTGAACCTTGCCAAGCACAAACGATCGTGCTGAATTTAACCTTTTAATAACTCTGTTTTGGGGCTAAAAATCAGGAATATCTACTAAAAAGAAGATTGTTCTAGCATTCAATTCTGTGAAGAATAGGGGAAAAGATATTTGATACTAAAAACCGCCTTTTTCGCCAACGCGTCCCTGTGGGGAAGGAATCACTGTCACCATGTTCACAATCGACAAGTCGCACAAGCTCGACGATGTCTGCTATGACATCCGCGGCCCGGTGCATAAAGAAGCTCGCCGTCTCGAAGACGAAGGCCACCGCATTCTCAAGCTCAACATCGGTAACCCGGCCCCGTTCGGCTTTGATGCGCCGGAAGAGATCATCAAGGATGTGATCCTCAACATGCCGCTGAGCCAGGGCTACTGCGACTCCAAGGGGCTCTTCTCTGCCCGCAAGGCGGTGATGCAGTACTACCAGCAAAAAGGGATGCGCAAGGTCGATATCGATGACATCTATATCGGCAACGGCGCCAGCGAGCTGATCGTGATGGCGATGCAGGCGCTGCTCAACAACGGCGACGAGATGCTGGTGCCCTCCCCCGACTACCCGCTCTGGACTGCTGCCGTCACTCTCTCCGGTGGCCATGCGGTGCACTATCGCTGCGACGAAGGGGCTGACTGGTACCCGGATCTCGACGATATCCGCGCCCGCATCACCCCGCGCACCCGCGGCCTGGTGCTGATCAACCCCAACAACCCGACCGGTGCTGTCTACGGCAGCGAGTTCCTGCTGGAGGTGATCGAGATCGCCCGCCAGCACAACCTCATCATCTTCGCCGACGAGATCTACGACAAGATCCTCTACGACGATATCTCCCACACCAGCGTCTGCACCCTGTGCGACGATGTGATGGTGGTGACCTTCAACGGCCTCTCCAAGGCCTACCGTGCCTGCGGCTTCCGTCAGGGCTGGATGGTCATCACCGGTCCCAAGGGCCGTGCCCGCGGTTATATCGAAGGGCTGGAGATGCTGGCCTCCATGCGGCTGTGTGCCAACGTGCCGATGCAGCACGCCATCCAGACTGCACTCGGCGGCTATCAGAGCATCAACGAGCTGATCCTGCCGGGCGGCCGCCTGCGCAAGCAGCGGGACAAGGCGTGGGAGCTCTTGAACGAGATCCCCGGGGTCTCCTGCGTCAAACCCAAGGGGGCGCTCTACATGTTCCCGCGCCTTGATCCCAAGGTGTATGACATACGCGACGATCAGAAGATGGTGTTCGACCTGCTGCAACAGGAAAAGCTGCTGCTGGTACAGGGCACCGGCTTCAACTGGCCGGCGCCGGATCACTTCCGGCTGGTGTTCCTGCCCCGCGAAGAGGAGCTGGAGGATGCCATCGGCCGCCTCGCCCGCTTCCTCAAGGGCTACAAGCAGTAAGCAAGGCTCATGAAAAAGGCTCCCGCGGGAGCCTTTTTGTTATCTGTGGTTTAATTCGTGCCATCAGCCGTGCAGCAGGGCGCCGGCCACCAGCACCGCCATGGTGATGAGGGCTACGCCGATGATAAAGGGCAGCACCCAACGCACGAAGCGATCGTAGGGGATCTTGGCGAGCGCCAGACCGGCCACCAGATGAGCGGCGGTGGGGGCAAACAGGTTGATCCAGCCGGAGGCGGACTGATAGGCAGTGATCACCAGATCCCGGGAGATGCCGGAGAAGTCCGCCAGCGGCCCCATCAGCGGCATGGAGACGGTCGCCAGCCCCGAGGTGGAGGGGATGAAGAAGCTCAGGATGATGTGCACCAGATAGGCCATCAGGATGAAGACCGACGAGGAGAGTCCGCTCACCAGCCCTTCAGCCCAATGCAAAATAGTGTCGATGATGACGCCCTGCTCCATCACCACATAGATGCCGCGCGCCACCGCAACCACCAGTGCCACCCCGATGAGATCCCGAGCGCCGCTCAGGAAAGTCGCCACATAGTTGGACTCCGGCATCCGGTTGATCAGCGCAATCAGGATGGAGGCACTGAAGAACAGGGTCGAGAGCTCGTCAAACCACCAGCCAAAGGTGGGCAGCACGTCGATCCCCAAATCCGACCAGGGCACCACCGCATAGATCATCAGCAGGAAGGTGCCGAAGAAGACCAGCATGGTGAGTTTCTGCTTGCCGGTGAAGGCGAGGTTGCCGCTCTTCATCTGGGAGAACTCGTCGTCATAGACGATGTCGGCCAGCACGGAGCGGGATTTGTCCTGTTGCACCTGCTTGGCGTAGCGCATCACGAACCAGGAGGCGAAGATCACCAGCAGCAGCCACTGGATGACCCGCAGGCCAATCCCCTCACCGATGGGGATACCGGCAAAACCGGAGGCGATGCCGGTAGCAAACGGGTTGACGGTGGAGGCGAGCACCCCGACCCCGGAGCCAAGCAGGATAATCCCCGCCGCCACCATGCGATCAAAGCCCGCCGCCATCATCACCGGCACGATCAGCGCCCAGAAGGCCACCGTCTCCTCCGCCATGCCGAAAGTGGAGCCACCGAGGGCAAACAGGGCGATCAACACCGGGATCAGCAGCCGCTCACGGCCGGCAAAGCCGCGCACAATGGCCACCACCCCTGCATCCAGCGCACCGCTTTGCATGGTCACCGCGAGAAAACCACCGATGATGAGCACGAACAGCGCCACGTCGGCCGCCTTGTGAAAGCCCTGAATGGGGGCCTTGAGCACCTCGAACACCCCCTGCGGGTGGGCGGGTAACTCGGTGTAGCTGCCGGGCACCGGCAACAGCCGCTCGTCGCCGCTGTAATCGGCCACGGCCGCAGCCGCAACCGGCTGCTGGGTCTTGGCGGTGACATAGTCATATTTGCCCGCTGGCAGCACCCAGGTCAGGGCGGCCATCAGCGCGATGATGATAAAAAGCAGGGTATAAACTGTGGGGAGTTGGCGCTTCTTGGGCGCCTCGTTTGGAGTGGTCATAGCTTCCGTACCTCGGCAATGCCGTCTGTGATCCGATCAGCGCAAGACTAGCGGGTTTGATATGGGAAAAAGGTGATCGCTGATAATAAAATTCCGCAAATTAGCGGAATGTTTGCCAAAAAAACAGGGCCCCGCGGGGCCCCGTTTTCACTTGAGTCAGACTCAGAGCTCGACCACGTCGAATTTCACATCCGGATTTACATCCGCATCGTAATCGACCTCATCCAGACCGAAACCGAACAGGCGCAGGAACTCCTGCTTGTAGCCGGTGTAGTCAGTCAGCTCGGAAAGATTCTCGCTGGTGATAGATGGCCACAGGTCGCGGCAGGTCTGCTGCACATCTTCACGCAGTTCCCAGTCATCCATGCGGATGCGAGCCTGATCGTCCAGCGCCATGTCGGACGCGTAGAGACGGGTGCGCATCATGCGATCTACCTGCTCCATGCAACCCTCGTGAATGCCCTTCTCCTTCATGATTTTGAAGGCCATGGAGATATAGAGCGGCATCACCGGAATGGCGGAAGAGGCCTGAGTCACCACGGATTTGAGCACGGCCACGTGAGCGGTGCCGCCCTTGGCAGCCAGATCGCCACGGATGGCGGCGGCGGCGCGGTCCAGATCTTCCTTGGCGCGGCCCAGGGTGCCATGCCAGTAGATTGGCCAGGTCAGATCGGTACCGATGTAGGAGTAGGCCACGGACTTGGCGCCGTCAGCCAGCACGCCGGCATCACGCAGGGCAGCCATCCACAGCTCCCAATCCTGACCGCCCATCACTGTGATGGTGTTCTGGATCTCTTCCTCGTTCGCCGGCTCGACGGTAGCGGTGATGATCTGATCCTTGTTGGTATCAATGGCGGTGGTGGTGTAGACCTCGCCGATCGGTTTGAGGGCAGAGCGCACCACTTCGCCGGTTTCCGGCATCTTGCGCACCGGAGAGGCCAGGGAGTAGACAACCAGATCGATTTGACCCAGATCCTGCTTGATAAGCTCAATCACCTTGGCGCGGCACTCGTTGGAGAAGGCATCGCCGTTGACGCTCTTGGCGTAGAGGCCCGCCTCTTTGGCTGCCTTGTCGAAGGCGGCAGAGTTGTACCAGCCGGCGGTACCGGTCTTGGACTCGGTGCCCGCTTTTTCAAAGAAGACGCCGAGGGTGGCGGCGCCGCTACCGAAGGCAGCCGCAATCCGGGAGGCCAGGCCATAACCGGTGGAAGCGCCGATCACCAGCACCTTCTTGGGACCATTCTCGATGGTGCCCTTGGCCTTGGTATAAGCGATCTGGCGACGAACATTGGCTTCACAACCGACCGGATGAGTGGTGGTGCAGATAAAGCCGCGAACCTTGGGTTTGATGATCATATGGGGTCTCGGATCCGTTTAATGGATGAAATCGGGGCATAAGATACCTCATCTTGCCGCGATAAGGTGCTCTGATGTGTTGAACTGCGGCAAAAATGGGCATCCGAAGGTGGCAATCATGGTCCATGCCATGGTGCCACCTCACGGCAATTAGCAGGCAATGCGGGTGATGTGGCCATCCTGCAGCTTATAGAAGGCATCTTGCGGCAACTCCTGTGACCAGGTCGCCTCATAGTCGAGATCGGCATAGACACCACGCAGCATGGCACCGAGCAGGCCGTGGGAGATAACGATGGCCCGCTCGGCGATGGCGGGATCCTGCAACCACTGGTGTGCCCGGCGCTGAATGCTCTCGAAGCTCTCGGCCCCCGGTGCCTGCAGATACCAGTCCCCCTTGCCGGTATCGAGCTCGGGATGAGCGAGCCGCAACGCCGGGATCTGGCAGCTCTCCCACTCCCCCATCCCCAGCTCCATCAAGCGATCGTCCCAGACAATGCGATCCGCCGTCAGCCCCAACTGCTCGCACACCAGCAGTGCAGTCTGACGGGCGCGACCGAGCGGGCTGGCATAGACGGTCCAGCGGGCGGGATCCGCCAGTTCGGCGGCAAGGCGCCGCCCCATGGCGATGGCTTGCACCTCGCCCTTGTCGGTCAGATCGGAGTTGCAGCGCCCCTGCAGACGCTGCTCGGCATTGAAGCGGGTCTGGCCGTGGCGCAGCAGATAGATGAGTCGAGACATGATTTCTCCAGCACGTTCAGAGAGATAGAAAAATACAAGGGGGGATGATGATAGCAGATGAGCCCGAAGGATGGTCCAAATAGAGAGGCTAAAGCGGGCGTAAAAAACGGGTCAAGGCTGACCCGTTTGCTGCCAATTTGGCCAGAGTGTATCGGCTCAGCCCTTCTTGATCTCCCGCAGATAGCGGTAGATGGAGTGGACCGAGATCCCGAGCTGGCGCGCCGCAATCTGGGCACTGTCTTTTAACTCGAAGATCCCCATGTCGTGCAGCTGGTTGACGATAACCCGAGTCTTCTGGGACGGAGGCACCGCCTCGTTGCCACGCACCTCGGCACTGACGGTGTCGATAGTGCTGTTGAGCGCTTCGTCGATGTTGCGGGCGAACACCTCCGGGGTGGCATGGCTCTCATGGGGGTGCATGCACTCCGGCATCATGGTGCGCAACACGGATTGCAACGGGGCATCCATGTCGCTGTTGATGCAGAGCAACCCGATGGCCCTGTGCTCCCCGTTGCGGATCACGGTGGTGATGGAGCGCAGGGTCTTGCCGGTGGCGCACTTGGTCATGTAGGGGCTGGAGATATCCTGCCCGCTCTTGAGCTTCATCATCGCCAGGTTGGTGATGGGGGCGCCGACACTGCGGCCGGTGATATGGCCGTTGGCAATCTTGACGATCGAGGGATTGCGCGCATCCAGACTGTGGAGCAGCACTTCGGTGTGCTGGCCATACATGGCGGCGATGCCGTCCACTATGTTCTCCATCGACTTGAGGATCTCAAAATCGCTCGGACTCAACTCTTGCAGCTTCACAATGGGACCTTCTTGCAAGGGTTGCTGCCGGACAATGGACGCCGGGCAGCAACCGACAGGGACATCAGGCGGACATGATATCAATAATGGTGCTGTCTGTGGCAGACATACCCTCCTTCACCATCTGGCCGACGTTGCGGATGGTCTGATCCACGTCACCGGCGACGATCCCCTGCCCCGACACCGAGTGGCTGTTGAGGGCCATCAGGAAGCCGCGCACCGCCGCACCGGAGGAGGTACTCACCTTCATGGCGCAGGAGGCTTTCGCGCCGTCGCACACCATGCCGGCACTGTCACTCAGCACGTTCTGGATGGCAAAGCAGGATTGCTCGAAGCTGCCGCCCGCCAGATAGACCATGGCCATGGAGGCGGCCGCGCTGGTCACGGTATTGCCACAGAAGGCCGACAGCGGCGGATAGTGGGACTTGATATAGATGGCGCCCAGATGGCTCATGATGAGGGCGCGAGCCAGCTGCTCTTCGCTGGCCGCAAAGCGCTCGGCAATTACCATCACCGGAATGGTGGCGGCAATGCCCTGGTTGCCGCTGCCGAAGTTGCTCATGGCTGGCAGGGTCGCGCCCCCCATGCGGGCATCGGAGGCGGCCGCCGTCATCATCACGATGCGGTTCATCACATCCTCGCCGATAAGACCGGCATTGATGTTCTGCTGCATGGTGCGGCCAATCTCCAGGCCATAGGGGTTGTTCATCCCCTCGGCGGAGAGCTTACCGTTAAGCTCCGAGGCTTTGAGGATGAACCTGATCTGCTCGAACTCCACCTGAGTGGCGAACTCGTAGATGGCGGCGATGCTGATATCGACGCCATCGCAAATGGAACCGGTTGCACCACCCTGGCTCTGATCGGCGGTGAAGGTCACCTCGCCATCGCGGCGCTGCTCGACGATGCGGGTATGACCACCGCAGAGGGTCACTTCGGCGCTGTGCTCTTCACCATGTTCATCCGTGCCATAAACGGTCACGCGGCAGAAGATAAACTCGGGGGCGGCGGTGCGGCTCACCTGCACCTTGCCAGCATCGATCAGCTGCTGGGCACGCTCCACCTGTTCTGGCTGGATCGCGGCCAGCACCTCCAGCCCGGCATCGGCGTTGCCACCGATGGCTCCGGCCGCAGCCGCAATGGCCAGACCGATCTTGCCGGTGCCCGGCACATAGACACCCATCGAGTTTTTATAGAGATTGTCCGACACTGCAACCTCGAGGCGACCTGGCTCACAGCCCAGTTGCCGGGTGGCGACCGCTGCGGCATAGGCGGCGGCGATTGGCTCGGTACAACCCAGCGCTGGTTTGACAACCTGTTGAATAATCTGCAGATACTGCTGCCACGCTTGTTTCATCACTTGAACCTTTTTATCAGCATTAACGAGCGATATGGGCGATCGCTTCCACTTCAACCTTGACGCCCATCGGCAGATCCTTCACTGCGAAGCAGCTGCGCGCCGGACAATCTTTCTGGAAATAGGCTTTATAGACCTCGTTGAACGCGGCAAAATCGCTGATCTCGGCGAGGTAGCAGGTAGTTTTGAGCACGGTATCCAGCGAGCCGCCAGCGGCTTCCAGCACGGATTTCAGGTTTTCCAGTGACTGGCGGGTCTGGGCGGCAATCCCCCCTTCCACCACACCACCCTGTTGCTTGCAGACCGGCAACTGACCGGAGGTAAAGATGAGGTCGCCATAGGCAGTGCCGTGGCTGTAGGGACCGATAGCGTCAGGTGCCGCTGCTGCTGTGATGATGCGTTTCATATAGCCACTCCTGTTTGTGCAATTTTTTTTGCAATCACGAATCTCATTCCGTTCAACATTATTTGCTTTTTATTTTATCCATTCAACAAAAAGATACAAAAATGGCGTTTAAAGGCACCTTTCGGCCTCAATATAAACCGTGATCACCATCCTGATTTGAACAAAAGTACTCTTATGGGCATTGTTTATGACAGTTTCATTCAACTATATTTGCGCCGCTTTCCCACATCCCTACAAAAAAGAAGGTTTTAATGGACGCGCATAGCACTACACTCGCCAGCCCCGTGATGGGCACGCTGGAATGGAAAGAAGCGGTTCGCTTCGACAGCACCGACTGGGGCTGGATCATCATGAGCATCGGCATGGCCATCGGCGCAGGGATCGTCTTCCTGCCGGTACAGGTGGGTCTGATGGGCTTGTGGGTCTTTCTGCTCTCGGCGGTGATCGGCTACCCCGCCATGTACATGTTCCAGCGCCTCTTTATCAACACCCTGGCCACCTCGCCAGAGTGCAAGGATTACCCCAGCGTCATCACCGGCTACCTTGGCAAGAACTGGGGTGTGCTGCTCGGCGCACTCTACTTCGTGATGCTGGTGATCTGGGTCTTCGTCTACTCCACAGCCATCACCAATGACAGCGCCTCCTTCCTGCAGAGCTTCGGCGTCACCGACGGCCTGCTCTCCGAAAACCCGCTCTACGGTCTGGTGCTGATCTGTGGCCTGGTGGCACTGGCCTCGCGCGGCGAAAACCTGCTGTTCAAGATCTCCACCTTTATGGTGCTGACCAAGATCAGCGTGGTGGCCGTGCTCGGCCTGATGATGGTGGACAAGTGGGATGCGGCAAACATCACCGCCATGCCCGCCGCCGGTGACTGGATGAAGGATGCCATCATCATGCTCCCCTTTACCCTCACCTCCATCCTCTTTATCCAGAGCCTGAGCCCCATGGTGATCTCCTACCGCTCGCGGGAAAAGTCGCTGGAAGTGGCCCGCTTCAAGGCGATGCGCGCCATGAATATCGCCTTCGGCATCCTGTTTGTGGTGGTGTTCTTCTACGCGGTTTCCTTTACCCTGGCCATGGGCCACGATCAGGCGGTCAAAGCCTCCGAGGAGAATATCTCCGCACTGGCGATGGTGGCGCAGGGGATGCCCGGCCAGACCCTCAAGCTCCTGAGCCTCACCCTCAACATCTTCGCGGTGATGACCGCCTACTTCGGCGTTTACCTCGGTTTCCGTGAAGCCTGTCAGGGTCTGGCGATGAACCTGCTGCGCCGGGTTCTGCCGGAAAACCGCATCAACAAAGGATTGGTAGGCAAAGGGATCATGGTGTTCACCGTCATGCTCTCCTGGGGTGCCATCGTGCTCAACGCCCCGGTGCTGAGCTTCACCTCCATCTGCAGCCCCATCTTCGGCATGGTGGGTTGCCTCATACCGGCCTATCTGGTCTATCAGGTACCGGCGCTGCACAAGTACAAGGGCACCTCCCTCTACATCATCATCGTCACCGGCCTACTGCTCTGTGTCTCGCCCTTCCTGGCGTTCAACTGATCGGTTTCCCCTTATCGACCGCGGGTCACCTTCGGGTGGCCCGTTTTCTATTGGCTCGGCTGACGGCACCCCGCCCGGAAGTAAAAAGCCAAGGGGATCACAACTTGCAACCGGCCATCACCCAAGGGAGGCCGCTCGGAGTACTATTCAGGCAACACGAATCACGCCCGCACTCAGGTATCGAGGCTTAACATGAAATGGATTTTCAACCCCGCCATCCGGCTGGGCAATCAGCTCTCCTTCAAATACAAATTCCTGCTCTGGTCCTGTCTGATGCTGCTGCCACTGGCGTACAGCATGACCAATCTGCTGGGGCGGCTGCAGGATGACAACGTCCAGGCCAACCGCGAGCTGGCGGGAGTGGTCAATCTCGCCCCCGTGCCCGCTATCGAGCAAGCCCTGCTCACCCATCGCAATCTGGTAACCCGTCATGCCTATGAAGTGGATCCGGTCGGTGATGATCAGGTCAAGGCAGCCGCACAAGCCGTTGATCAGAGCCTGCAAGCCTTTGCCGACACCCGCCAGAACAACCCCTCCTTTGAGGTGATCCAGCAGGGCTGGGCCGCCCTGCAGAGTGAAGCGGGCAAGCTGGAAGTGGAGCAGAGCAACCTGCGCCACGACAAGCTGTTGACCGAGGTGCGCCACCTCTACAAGCACATTACCGCTGCCAGCAGCCTTATTCAGGATCCGGCGCTCGGTACCTACTACATGGTGATCCTCGCCAGCGAGCGGTTGCCGCAGCTGCGCGACCTGCTGGCTCAGGTGCGGGATCGTGCCGCCACCATCGCCGATTTCGGCCTGTTTCAGGCCGAGGGCTACAGCGGCCTGCGTTTTCGTCTTGACCTGATCAGCGCCACTCTGCAAGAGCTGGAGGCCGATCTGACCCTGCTATACCAGATGGAACCGGCCTACCGCGCCGAGCTGGGTCAGCAGACCGATGCTCTGATACAGCTGGTGCGTCAGGGGGTCGAGACCATGGAAAACAAGATGATGAAGGATCAGCTGGTGCAGCTCTCCACCAAGGAGGTGCAAGCGCTGGGGGATAAAATGGACGAGGCCATCACCGCGCTGGCAGGCCAGGTACGCCAGCGGCTGGAGGCCGACTTACATCAGCGGCTGACCGCCAACCAGCGCCACTTCTGGTGGGTCACCGCGCCGCTGACCATCAGCTTGCTGCTCTACCTCTACCTGATGATCGGCGCCTATCTCTCCCTGCGCGACACCGTAGGGCGGGTGCGTGATATTGCCGCTCGGGTCAACGCCCAGGATCTCAGCCAGCATATCGAGATCGTCGGTCAGGACGAGCTGGCCGCCATCAGCCGGGATTACAACGTGACCCTGGAGACCCTGCGCACCCTGATGCTGCGAGTGCGTGAAAATGGCGTCACCGTGGTGGAGAGCGCCACCGAGATCGAAGCGCGTACCTGCCGCTCACAGGAGGTGATCGCCGATCAGCAAGGGGAGACCCATCAGGTCGCCACCGCCATCAAGGAGCTGGCCGCCACCTCACAAGACATGGCGGGCAACGCCCTGCAAGCCGCCCGCATGACCCAGGAGGCGCAGAACGTGGTCGGTCAGGGCGAGGATGTGGTGGAACGAACCATCAAGGCAATCGACCATATCAACCGCGAGGTGCTGCGTACCGCCGACACCATAGGCCAGCTGGAACAGCAGTGCAGCCAGATTGGCGGCGTCATCAGCGTGATCCGCAGCATCGCCGAACAGACCAACCTGCTGGCCCTCAACGCTGCCATCGAAGCGGCCCGGGCTGGTGAGCAGGGTCGCGGCTTTGCGGTGGTGGCCGACGAGGTGCGGTCTCTTGCCAACCGCACCCAGGGGGCTACCGTCGAGATCCAGCAGATGATTGAACAGCTGCAATCCGGCGCCCGCGCCTCGGTCACCGCCATGTCGGCGGCCAGCCATGAAGCGCAGGAGGGGGTCGGGCTGGCGCAGGAGGCAAAACAGGCTTTCGGCGCCATCACCGAGAAGGTGGATCGGATGGTCGATACCAACGCCATCATCGCCAGCGCCATCGAGCAGCAGGGCGCAGTGGTCAACGAGATCGAACGCAACGTGGTGCGCATCTCCGATGGCAGTGACGAGGCGCTGCAAGTGGCCAGCGCCGCCCGCGATGCCGCCCGCCAGATCCACCAGCTCACCGAACAGCTGCGCGCCATGGTACAGAGCTTCGTGCTGTAACAGAGCGCTGACAAGCCGGGCTCAACGTGAGCCCGGCATTATCCCGGTCTCGCCCCTGCCCACAATATCTCGGTTGTTCGGATCATCCAGAAAATCTCTGCGACCCACTTGCCGGGCAAACGCCAACAAAGTAGTCTCGAACGAAAACAAAATGCGGCATTCCCGACACGCACTGTCTGCGACGTCGAGGGAAACGAAGCCGCCTGCGAGCCACAGATTAAAACCAGCGTCACGTCATTTATCACCCGCTTCAAGCGAGGATTCACCCATGGCCAGATACCAGTTTTTTACCATTCCGGCGTCCAATCGGCAGCAATACACCTTTATCGACATGGCATCTCCGACCTTTCTGAGTGAAAAGGCGGCACTGCTGACCCAAGGATTCGAGGTGGAGGAGGACTTTATTGACGCGACCACTCCACGGGAGGCCGTCGAGAAGTACCAATCCAATTTTCTCTATGTGGCGGATGAGATAGGCAAGTCCGATAGCAGCTACGCCGCGGCCATCGCCATGCTGGAGCTAGGCAAGGGGCTATTTGGCAAAAAAACTCGCTGAGATAAGCTGCAGCGATGAAGAGTGGTGGCCATCGTGGCAACGTGCCCGATGGCCATATGGCAAGACATCAATTCGGTAAGTCAGAAGCGCCCCAGCTGCTGGAGCATCTCGATCAGCTCCTCTTCGCTGCTCGGCTCATAGGCCAGCTGAAGGCTCGGGGCAGCGCCCCCCATCAGCATGTAGACGTTGGTGCTGCAGTGGTCGTAGTGATACCACTTACCGTCGATACAGACGTCGGTATAGCATCTCGGGTCCCTTTTCAGTTCCATATGCACATCCTTTTGTTACATTCCATCAACATCAATCTTGACCGTAAAATAACCACCGAGGTTCAAGCTTGATGCAGATCAATGGAAGCGGCTGAAAGGGATAGATATCTGCCAGATCTGTGGCTTGCGGATGCCCCGAGCCATCATAGGTTATCCAAATGAAGATGGACCGAGCGCACCGTCATATCGCCGGATGGCCCCCGGTAACAAAAACGGCGCCCGCAGGCGCCGTTTTTGATTTTCCCTCAAAAGCGAGGGGCAAACAGAAGGCTTATTCGTCTTCCAGATAGGCGTAGCCTTGCAGGCCCAGCTCCAGCTCGTCGAGCAGGGCTTTGCGAGTGGCATCGTCCAGAGCCGGGTGGGCAGCGATCCGCTGGTAGTTTTCGCGGATCACGGACGGGTCGATGTTGACGTAACGCAGCAGCTGGTCGACGGTGTCGCCACGCACCACGTTGCGAATGTCCATCTTGCCCTCTTCGTCCAGCCACACTTCCGCGCAGTGGGTGTCACCGAACAGGTTGTGCAGATCGCCGAGGATCTCCTGATAGGCACCGACCAGGAAGAAGCCGACGTGGCACTCTTCGTTCTCGCCGTAGACCGGCATCGGCAGGGTGCTCTCGACCCCCAGACCGTCGACATAGTGCTCGACCTGACCGTCGGAGTCACAGGTGATATCCATCAGGATACCGCGACGGCTAAGCGGACGATCGAGACCGGCCAGCGGCATCACCGGGAATACCTGACCGATACCCCAGGCATCCGGCAGGGACTGGAACAGGGAGAAGTTGGCAAAGCACTTGTCCGCCAGCTTTTCACTCAGCTCGTCAGCCAGCGCACGGTGGTTGCGGTTGACCGGGTTGAGCATCTCTTTGAGTGCCAGACAGGTGTTTTGGTGCAGCATCTCGGCCCAGGCACGCTGTTCAAGGTTCAAGAGGCCCATGGTGTACTGGGTATTCACGTCACCCAGATCTGCCACCGAGTCATGGAAGATCTCCAGCAGGGAGGGATCTTCGCTGCGCAGATCCAGCCAGCCTTTCCACATGTTCTGCAGAATGGTGGGTGCATCTTCGTCCGGCGCGCTGATGTCGTTCATCTCCACCCCTTCGGCACCAATGATATTGGTGACCAGCACGGCGTGGTGGGCGGTCAGGGCACGGCCAGACTCGCTGATGATGGTCGGGTGCGGCAGATCGAACTCGCGGCAGACATCGCCGATGCCCCATACCACGTTATTGGCGTACTCGGAGAGGCTGTAGTTGGCGGAGCAGTGGCTCTGGGAACGGGTTCCCTCGTAATCCACGCCCAGGCCGCCACCGACGTCCACGACTTCGATGTTGGCACCGAGGCGACGCAGTTCAGCGTAGAAACGGCCGCACTCGCGGATGCCGCCCTGAATGTCGCGGATATTGGCGATCTGGGAACCCAGATGGAAGTGCAGCAGTTGCAGGCAATCCAGCTTGCCCAGCCCGCGCAGACGTTCGATCAGCGCCAGGATCTGGGAGGCTGACAGACCGAATTTGGACATGGAGCCGCCACTCGATTCCCACATGCCGGAGCCGGTGGAAGCGAGCTTGGCACGCACCCCGATGTTGGGCTTGATGTTGAGACGAGCTGACTCGTCCAGCACCATCTCCAGTTCGGAGGGCTTCTCCACCACGATGTAGACCTTGTGGCCCATCAGGTTGCCCAAGAGGGCGTGGCGGATATATTCGCGGTCTTTGTAACCGTTGCAGACGATCACCGAGCCTTGCTCATGGTGATGGGACAGCACGGCCAGCAGTTCCGGTTTGGAACCAGCTTCCAGGCCAAGCCGGGGCTTGTCGCTGTAGGACTGGCTGATGGTCTCGATGACACGACGCTGCTGGTTTACCTTGATCGGGTAAACGCAGAGGTAGTCCCCTTCATAGCCTGACTTCTCGATGGCCTGACCAAAGGCGTTGAACAGCGCATCGACCCGACTCTTGAGAATATCGGGGAAGCGCAGCAACACGGGGGTGGTCAGCCCGGACTGACGCAACTGTTCGATGGCGTCAGAAAGCACGATATGTGCGTCAGGGCGTGATTTGTCGGGGGCGACGGTCACATGACCGGCGTCATTGATATTGAAAAAACCCGCACCCCAGTAGGGAACGTTGTAGACCTTCAAGGAGTCCTTGCTGGACCAGTTAGTCATGGGCTATGCCTCGCAAATGAGCGACCCAAAGTCGCCTTCGTTACCCTCAATCACATCCAGACCATCTAGTGCAAAGTACGGCGGGCGCTGCCATCACGAGACGCAGCCACCCAAACCAACGCTTTGCACATCGCGGCAAGCCAGAGGCTGCCTGGTGGATCTTGGGGAAGTAACGAGTCTTGATGTGGGGCTGGTGGCTTTACATCAAGCTCAACGGTATGCGGTGCCACTATGCCGTAGCGCCGCGGTACTTTGATGACAGACGACATCAGCCACGCCGTCAGTTCATCATTCGGCAGCGATCCCGACAGAAGGAGAGGGTTCCAAGGAAGAGAAGCGAAGGCGCCAGCACGCATGCGTGTTGATAGACGACAACAACCACAGCCCACCTCACCGTCAGTGACCGCCCATGACAAGGGAAGATGATGAGCCGCTGGCCCACTCGGTCAAATGAAGGATGAGAGTCTGTTGTTCTCCCTGATACCGGAGCCTAACCGGTATTAAAGAAACCATTCCCCAGCAGTGTCTGTCGTTTCTGCGTGCCTCGCCCTATAGGCGTATGATCGGTCGGGTTTCTGGCGGCTCTGCCTGCTTCAGGGTTGCCCTTGGATCGGCGCGGAGTGTACACACTTACCGCGGGCAGTGACAATAAAAAATAGTGTTCAAAATCCCCTTTTAATAAGTCGATCAAATCTTGCTGGCGGGCAGGCGGGCTCTGGGATGGCGCAGGTTATGCGACAGCCCGGTTTCCCCTTGAAAAGTGTGTGAAAACGCCATGATTGGGCTGACGCCTTGCTGTGCGGTCGCTGAGGGGAATTTGGCCGCCACCGCCAGCGCCTAAATATCGCAATAAATGCCACATTTATGCGATCTCCCTCCCGGACGTTGCCCCGCGCGCCGCACATTCGCCGCTCTTCCCTTGCGTCAAAAAATGGGAAAAACCTGCGCTGACGCAATGAGTGCCCCGCACGGATTGGCCACAATGACCGCTCACAATCGGTTAGAGGCTGACTAATGGATACCCTGCTTGAGCGTTTTCTGCGTTACGTAACTTTTCATACCCGCTCCGATGAGACCAATCCAGCCTGCCCCAGCAGCGAAGGCCAGCTGATCTTTGCCCGTGCCCTGCAAGAAGAGATGAAGGCGCTGGGGCTGACCCGGGTCACTCTGGATGAGCACGGCTACCTCACCGGTTGCCTGCCAGGCAACCAGCCGGACGCCCCCGCCATCGGCCTGATTGCCCACATGGACACCGCCGACTACGAGGCGGAGCACGTAGTACCGCAAATCATCGAAAACTATCAGGGCGGCGACATCTGCCTTGGCAAGGGTGACGAGGTGCTCGCCATCCGTGACTACCGCTTCCTGAAAAACTATCTGGGTCAGGATCTCATCACCACCGACGGCACCACCCTGCTGGGCGCCGACGACAAGGCAGGCATTGCCGAAATCCTTACCGCCATCGACCACCTGCAGGCCCACCCCGAGATCCCACGTGGCGATATCTGGGTCGGCTTTACTCCGGATGAGGAGATCGGCCGCGGCGCCAACCTGTTCCCGCTGGAGAGATTCCCGGCCAAGTGGGCCTATACCGTGGATGGCGGCGAACTGGGCGAGCTGGAGTATGAAAACTTCAACGCTGCCAGCGCCACGGTGCGTTTTATCGGCAACAACGTCCACCCCGGCACCGCAAAGGGAAACATGATCAATAGCCAGACCCTGGCCGCCCGCTTCCACGCAGCCATGCCTGCCGAGCAGACCCCGGAGTGCACCGACGGGTATGAGGGATTCTTCCATCTGGCCCAGATGAGCGGTACCGTGGAAGAGAGCACCCTGCACTACATCATCCGTGACTTCGACGACGAGCATTTCGCCGCGCGCAAGGCCGAGATGCAGAGCCGGGTGGCCGCCCTGCAGGCCGAATATCCCAAGGCCCGCATCGAGCTGACCCTGACCGACAGCTATCGCAACATGCGCAGCCAGATTGAGCCGCACATGCATATCGTCAAGCTGGCCAAGGCCGCCATGGAGGCCGCCGACGTGGTGCCGAAGATCAAGCCCATTCGCGGCGGTACCGATGGCGCCCGCCTCTCCTTTATGGGTCTGCCCTGCCCCAACCTCTTCACCGGTGGCCACAACTTCCACGGCAAGCACGAGTTCATCCCGCTGCAATCCATGGAGAAATCGGTCGCCACCCTGGTGGAGCTGGTGCGCCTCACCGCAGCCTGGCGCGGTTAATCGATTACCATGACAACCAAGGGGGGAGCCGGTTAACCGGCTCCCCCCTTGCTATCTGGCCATCACCCATCAAGAAAGGGAAACCGGGGAGGGTCGCTCAGGAGCAACTGGCTGCCGCTGCCATCAAACTGTCATCCCGCTGACATGTCGCGGGAACAGTGTCACATCATGCTGGGAGCAACGGATCGCCGGAGCCCCCCAGATGTTCACTATCGATACCCTGCTGACCCAGCACTTCCCCCGCCTGCTTGGCTACCCCCTGCTCACCCCGCTGTTAAAGCGGCTGTTGGGCTGGCTGCTCAACGAACGTGCCTTTGCCGACTTTGCCACCCGCTACCCGCACCTGCGCGGCCTCGACTTTGTCGAGCAGGCGCTGACCCAGCTCGATTTCGACTATCGGGTCAGCGAGGCGCAGCTGGAGCATATTCCCGCCAGCGGCCGGGTCATTCTTGTCGCCAACCACCCCATCGGCTCGCTGGACGGACTGGCGCTGCTGCAACTGCTCGGTCGCATCCGCCCCGATGTGAAGATCGTCGCCAACCAGCTGCTGGCCCAGCTCGCGCCGCTGCGCCCTTTGCTATTGCCGGTAGACAATATGGAGGGCAAGACCGATCGACAGGCCATCCTCGCCATGAACGAACACCTCGCCCATGAAGGGGCGCTGGTGATCTTCCCCGCTGGTGAAGTCTCGCGGCTTGGCCTCAAGGGGGTGAAAGACGGCCCCTGGCAGGCAGGCTTTATCAAGCTGGCCCAGCGCACCCGCACCCCGCTGGTGCCCATCCATCTGGGGGGACGCAATAGCCTCTGGTTCTATCTCGCCTCCTGGCTCAACAAGCCCGCCTCCGCCCTGTTGCTGGTACGCCAGCTGTTTCGCCAGCAGGGGCAGACCCTGCCGGTGACCATAGGAGCGCGCATTCCACTCGGCAGTTTTCATGAGCTGCCCGCCAAGACGGCGGCGCGGCTGGTGCGCAACCACCTCTACCGGATTGGCCGTGGCAAGGCGGGACGGCTGCAGACCGAGGCCCCCATCGCCCTGCCGGAGGATCGCCGCCAGCTCAAACAGGCCATCGAAAGCTGCGAACAGCTCGGCACCACCCCGGATGGTCAGGGGATCTACCTCTACCGCCGCCATGAACTGAGTCACTCGGTGATCCTGCGCGAGCTGGGGCGACTGCGGGAGATCGCCTTTCGCGCTGTGGGGGAAGGGTCTGGCAAGCGGCGGGATCTCGATGGCTTTGACAACGACTATCACCACCTGATCCTCTGGGATCCGGCCCGACTCGACATTATCGGCGCCTACCGCTTTGCCCCGGTGGCCGAGCTGCTGGCCAGCAAGGGGAAGGATGGTCTCTACAGCCATACCCTGTTCGGATTTGAGGATAAGCTGCTGCCCCGGTTGGAGCAGGCCATTGAGCTTGGCCGCAGCTTTATCCAGCCCGCCTACTGGGGCAAGCGGGGGCTCGATTATCTCTGGTTCGGCATCGGTGCCTATCTGGCCCGCTATCCCCGCTACCGCTACCTATTTGGCCCGGTGTCGCTCTCCGGCAGCCTGCCGCCGGTGGCCAAGGATCTGCTGGTGAGCTTCTACCGCCAGCACTTTGCCCCCGAGCTGGCGCTGGCCCCCTCCCGCCGTCCCTACCCCGAGACGCAACCTCTGTTCGAGGGGTTGGATTACGGCGCCGACCTCAAAGCACTCAAGGCCCGCCTCGACAATTTGGGCTGTGCCATCCCTACCCTCTACAAGCAGTATTCCGAGCTGTGCGAGCCGGGCGGCGTCCAGTTTATGGATTTTGGCATCGACCCCGACTTCAACCACTGCATCGATGGGCTGGTGTGGGTCGATGTGAGCCGCATCAAGTCCCACAAGCGGGCCCGCTATATCTGCAGTCATCTGGCCGAGCCGCGCTTATAACCCTGCTGGAGCCAGGCAAACAGCCAAAGGCAAAAAAGGAGAGAGAGGCCATCGCCTCCCTCTCCTTTCGCTCTCATGCTCAGCACCTTTTCGAGGCGCTCGGCCCATCTGGCGTTACTCGGCCGCCTTGCGATCCGAGTGGCCGAGATCCCGCTCAGGGGCGATGACGTCACGCACCCGCTGCTTGATCTCCTTGGCCTCGGGGAAGCCGTCATCGACCACCCGATCCCACACCTGCAACCCGCCCACCAGAATGCGGAACTCCCCCTTGCTGGCCGGCACCAGCGCCACCTCCCCCAGATCGCTGTCGAAGGTGGAGAGCAGCTCCTGCGCCAGCCAGGCGGCGCGCAGCATCCAGCGACAGAGGGTGCAGTAGCGGATCTCGATGCGGGGTTTGCTGATCAGGGTTTCAGACTCGGTCATGAGTGACTCCATAAAAAAACGACAATGGCGGGAAGTGGGGTACCGCTGCCCAATGGCCGATCCCGGTTTGGTCAAATCAGTGCTGATCAACCCCATGAAAATCGGCCAGCCAATGGCGGGCAATGGTACGCATCGCCGATTCTGGCAGCTCGAACAGGCCGGGTGCAAGAGGGCCTGCCGCCAGCATCCGGATCCCTTCCATGATCTCCGCCAGCACCAGATAGACATATTCGCCAATCACGGCGCCATGGACGAAGTTGACCGCCTCGCCCCGGTTGAGCAGGTAGATCTGGGTACCATCCGGCCGGTTGAGGGCCAGCACATGGGGGCACACCTCTTCGCTCGGCCACGGCAACTGGGCCAGCGAGAAGGCAAACTCGTCGTCGGCCGAGGTGACCGAGGCCACCATGGTGCCGGGGCGCAGCGCCTGCAGATCCGCCAAATCCAGCGAGCCGTTGCCGGTAGAGCAGATCACCAGCTCGGCGCGGCTCAAGGCTTCAGCCTTGGTGATCAAGCGAAAACCGTGAGAGAGCGCTTCGACCTGTCGCAGCACATCTGTTTCCACCAGCCCGAGATGGAGGTTGCGACAACGCAGGTCACGGGCGATGCTGCGCCCCACCTTGCCATAGCCAAACAGCACGGCTTCGCAGACGTTGAAGGTACGGTTGAGGTTGCGGGCCAACGACTCCGCGGAGTAGACCACGCTCAAACCAATCTGGATATCCTCGGCCTGCTTGAGGGGACTGCGCGCCACCGACACCACAGGGGTCGCCAGCACCTCCTGCTCATAGCGCTGGTGGCCGTTCTCGGTCATCTCCACCACCCCTAGGAAACGGGGGCCGAAGTATTCACTCAAGATCACCTGGGTTTTGGCGAAGTAACCGCCTATATCGAGGATCAGCAACCGCTCGTGGGGGGCCACCAGCGGCGCAATCTGCTGGATGATGCTGTCGGGTTCATTGGTCCAGCGTCGGTTGAGGGGCAGCACCGGATAGTGCTGGGATACCCACTCCAGGGTCGGACCGTGTACCGATTTCGGTTTGGGCAAAATGGCGCCAATCCGTCCAATCTGACCGAGAGCGTCGATAAAACGGGGGCGATCGGGAAGCAGGTGAGTGACCAGCAGAATGCAGAGACCATCGATACGTCCCTGTCCGGTGAAATGGCGAAAAAACAGATGCTCAGATCCTTGACTGCGCAACTGTGGCCTCCTTATGTGCCGCAAAGCAGGCAAACAGAACCCGGCGCGGCCGGGTTCTGTGTGTGTCCAAATAAAATGAAAATCCTTTTTATCTGAAACACATATGAGGCTCAATCATTATCTGCCAAGAGTATGAGCGAGTATGCAAAAATGACTGTAATTGCCTGTTTTTCATGCAAAAATCAGTACAAAGAAGCAGCAGGCCACACCCACCATAGGCTGAGCCCGGTTCCCGCCGCGGCGAGCAAGATCAACCCACCCCAACGCACTGGCCAGGGTTTGTCACGTAACGCCCACTCCAGCAGCGGCAGCAACCAGACCGGCAGCAACACCACCAGCGGCACCTCCACATATTGCCAGGCCAGCATCTGGACGAAGGCGAGGGCCAGCGCCAGACCGGCTGGGGCTACCTTGATGCCAACAAAGGTGGCAAGCAGGGCGCGAAAACCGGCGAAAGCGGCCAGCGCACCGGCCAGCTGGGCAATCAGCAGACTGCCATCGATGCCAATCACCAGCGCCAGCCAGATAAAACCGAGGGCAAACCCGAGCCCTTCTCGGCTGTCACCGCGCAGACCGCTCCAACCAAACCAGAGGATGGCGGGCAGTAGCGCCAGCCAGATCCTGGGTTCGCTCGCCAGTACCGAGGCCAATCCCTGCCACCACACCAGCGCACTGAACACGGCAAAGAGCAGCAGCGAGCCACGCAGATCGTTCACCTGAGCCGCAATGGCGGGCACCAGCAGGGTCAGCGGCAGCCACTGCCACGCCTTGGCCGGAATACCATAGAGACCGCCGAGCAATGAGCCCACCAGCCAGAGCGCCAGCGCGCCCCACAGATAACCCAGTCGCGGCCAGCGCCACGATAGCAAAGCGGCTCCCAGAGGAGCCGCCAGGGTTTGCAGCAGAAGTTCCGCGCCCATTACTTGCGCACGCCTTCAACAAACAGGTTGATGTTCATCTCGTCCGGAATGCCGGGCAGCATGTAGCTCACGCCAAAGTCACTGCGCTTGATGGTGGTGGAGGCGTTGAAGCCGCTGCGGTAGCCGCCCCAGGGATCCTTGCCCTCACCGATCTTGACCAGATCGAAGGCCACTTCCTTGGAGACGCCATGCAGAGTCAGGGTCCCTTTCAGCACGCCTTTATCCTTGGTGCCCTCGTAAGCGGAGCTGACGAAGGTCATCTTGGGATACTGCTTCACGTCGAGGAAGTCCGGACTGCGCAGGTGCTTGTCGCGGGCCTCGTGATTGGAGTCGACGCTGGCGGCATCCACTTCAAAGCTCGCCTTGGCGGCCGCCGGGTTGGCGTCATCCATGCTGAAGGTGCCGCTGAAGGTGTTGAAGCGACCCACCAGCTCGGAGAAGCCCAGGTGACCCACCTTGAACTGCACCGTGGTGTGCGCCGCATCCACATCGTAATCCGCCGCCATCAGAGGGGTAGCCATAAACAGGCAGGAGGCCAGCAGAGCCTTGGTCATTTTCATCCGTTCGTTCCTTCATCTTGGGGTTCACATCAGTGGTTAAAATGCTAACCTCGTTCTGAAGATGAATAATCAGTGATTTATTAAATTCATTATTTACTGAGGATGGAAAATGGACCAGATCGCCGCCATGCGTACCTTTATCAAGGTGGTGGAGTGCCAGAGCTTTACCAAGGCCGCCAACCAGCTCGGCATCTCGGTCGCCATGGCCTCCAAGCTAATGCAGCAGCTGGAGGAGTCCCTCGCCACCCGGCTGCTGTCGCGCACCACCCGTCAGGTCAATCCCACCGAAGCGGGCCAGTTCTACTACCAGCGCTCCCTCGCCCTGCTGGCGGAGTTGGAAGAGACCCACAGCCAGCTGACCCACCACAACCAGCAGCCGAACGGTACCCTCAAGCTCTCGGTGCCGATGGATTTTGGCTATCTGCACCTCTCCCCCGCCCTGCCGCTGTTTCGCCAGCGCTTTCCCGATCTCAAACTCGATATCGAGTACAGCGACCGGCGGGTCGCGCTAGTGGAAGAGGGGTTCGATCTGGCGCTGCGGATCGGCCACCTCAGCGACTCCTCGCTGGTGGCGCGCCAGCTTGCCACCATTCGGGTCGAGCTTTGCGCCAGCCCCGCCTATCTGGCACGCAAGGGCAGACCGGAAAAACCCGAGGATCTCAAACAGCACGACTGTCTGATCTACACCCTGACCCAGCCGGAGTGGCACTTCAAACGGGGAAGCGAGCAGCAGAGCATCCGGCCACAGGGGCCGCTGCGGGCCAACAACGGGGTGGCGCTGACCCGCGCCGCTTGTGATGATCAGGGCATCATATTGCAGCCCACCTTTATCGTGGGGGAGGCCCTGCGATCAGGACAGCTGGTCAGCCTGCTGCCGGAGTGGGAGAAGGGAGAGGTGGGACTTTATGCGGTCTATCCGCACCGCCGCTTCGTCTCGGCCAAGGTGCGCTGCTTTATCGAGTTCGTGCAGGAGCGCTATCTCGCCCCGCAGCAGTGGGATAAACCGGCATGATTGCCAGAGCAGAGGATACGGCCTGACTGTCCGGCCTGCTGGTCCGGCTTGAAACCTAACGCTGGTCGGTTGCGGTGGTGGATGCGGCAACAGGGGTGAGCTTGGCTAGCAGACGCTCCTGCTCGAGGCTTAACTGCCAGCGCGGCAAACGGGTGCGGACAACTGACAACTGCGGCTCACCGAGGGCATAGGGGAGCACCACTTCAATCTCGGGGCAGTCAAACATGGCGGCCAGCTGCAGGATCAAAATGAGGTTTGCCTCGTCGGTCTTGTGCTTGTTGACCCGTTTGCGGATCTCGTGGCGCAGCTGGGTTTCGGGGTCCTGGGTCATCGCCTGCCAGCCGAAACCGAACAACGGCACCAGCGCGCTGACAATCCCCAGCGCCGTCATCGGCTGCTTGGGAGGATGATAGAGTGCGTTGAGATCCAGCCGAACAGGATTCTGACTAACCTCACCCTCACCAAATAAAATCGTTTTCGTCATTGGATTACCCGTTATATTCCACTAGACTGCGCCGCATATTTTACCCCGATATGCCAACGAGGTGCTGATGCTAAGCGATATCGAGATCTCCCGCCAGTCCCCCCGTCTCTCAATCCACGCGCTGGCCGAACGCCTCGCCATCCCCCAGCACCTGCTCAGCCCTCATGGGCACTACAAAGGCAAGCTCAGCCTCGACCTGCTCACGTCTCAGCCCAAACAGCGCGGCAAGCTGGTACTGGTGAGCGCCATCACCCCTACCCCGCTCGGTGAAGGGAAGACGGTGACCACCCTTGGCCTCTCCATGGGGCTCAACCATGTCGGCCAGCCCAGCATCGCCACTATCCGCCAGCCGAGCCTCGGCCCGGTATTCGGGGTCAAGGGGGGCGCTGCCGGTGGCGGCCACGCTCAGGTTGTGCCGATGGAGGAGATGAACCTCCACCTTACCGGCGATTTTCACGCCCTGACGGCGGCCCACAATCTGGCGGCGGCAGCCCTCGATGCCCGCCTGTTCCATGAGCGCAAACTCGGCGACCAGTTCACCGCCAAAACCGGCCTGCCACGGCTCGATATCGATGCCGATAACATCCTCTGGCCGCGCACCCTCGACATGAATGACCGCGCCCTGCGCCACCTCACCATAGGTCAGGGCGGCGCAGCCGATGGTGTAGAGCGCAGCGATCGCTTCGTCATCACCGCCGCCTCCGAGCTGATGGCCATTCTGGCGCTGGCAAGCGATCTGAAAGACCTGCGCCAGCGCATCGGCCGCATCCAGCTGGCCCGCGATATTCACGGCAAGCCCATCACCGCCGAACAGTTGGAAGTAGCGGGCGCCATGACGGTGCTGCTCAAGGATGCGCTGCAGCCGACCCTGATGCAGACCACCGAGCAGACGCCGGTGCTGGTGCACGCCGGCCCCTTTGCCAACATCGCCCACGGCAACTCCTCGGTGATCGCCGATCGTATCGCCCTTGGCCTGACCGACTATGTGGTGACCGAGGCAGGTTTTGGCTCCGACATGGGGCTGGAGAAATTCTTCAACATCAAGAGCCGCCAATCCGGTATTACCCCCGCCTGCGTGGTTCTGGTGGCCACGGTGCGCGGCCTCAAGGCCAACAGCGGCCTGCTCGATATCCGCCCGGGCCAGCCGCTGCCAGCCAGCCTGCAAGGGGAAGATCTGCCGACCCTCAAGCAGGGCTGCGCCAACCTCGCCTGGCATATCCGGAACGCCCGCCGCTACGGGGTGCCGGTGGTGGTCGCCATCAACCGCTTCCCCACCGACAGCGAGGCCGAACTGGCGCTGCTGGCCCATGAAGCGCAGCAAGCCGGTGCCTGTGGCGCGGCCATCTCCAACGCCTTCACCCAGGGTGGTGCCGGTGCCAGCGAGCTGGCCCGCGCCGTGGTGTCCGCCTGCGAGCAACCAGGTAAGGTGAAACTGCTCTACCCCGACGAGGCGAGCCTCGATGCCAAACTGACGACCCTGGTGGAGTGCGGCTACGGCGGCCGCGGAGTGCAGCTCTCCGACAAAGCCCGTCAGCAGCTGGCCCAGCTCTCCGCCGAAGGGTGGGATCACTTGCCCATCTGCGTGGCCAAGACGCCGCTCTCCATCAGCCACGACCCAGCCCTCAAAGGGGTGCCGACCGATTTCGAGGTGCCCATCGACGAGGTGAAGCTCTGCGCCGGTGCCGGGTTCGTCTATGCGCTGGCGGGCCCCATCATGACCATGCCGGGGCTGGGCAGTCTGCCTGCCTATCGCCATATCGATATTGATGAAGATGGCGAGATCATTGGACTTAGCTAAAGGTCAGTGAGGGGCTGGCGTCGGCCGATTACGCTTCGCTAATCGACCCTACGCTCAACAAACCAGCCAGAAACAACAAGGCCCCGCCAATTGCGGGGCCTTCTGTTATCCATGCATCAACCCTTAGAGGGTGAAGCGCTGGGTCATATGGTGCAGGGTGTTGGCCAGCTTGCTCAGCTCGACGCAAGCCTGGGCGATCTGATGAGCGCCCTGGGCATTCTCGTCAGCGGCATTGTGAATGTTGACGATGCTGCGGTTGAGCTCTTCGGTCACCGCGTTCTGCTCTTCGGTGGCGGTGGCGATCAGGGTGTTCATGTCGGTGATGCGCACCACGGCACCGTTGATGGTCTCGATACTGGTACCGGCATCCCGCGCCAGACCGACACTCTCCTGCATCTGGTGACGACTCAGTTGCATGGCGTTGCCCGCCTCGGCGGCGCGGCTCTGCAACAGCTCGATCATCTTGCTGATCTCGGCGGTGGAGTCCTGGGTACGCTGGGCCAATGAACGCACTTCATCCGCAACGACCGCAAAACCACGACCCTGCTCACCGGCACGGGCCGCTTCGATGGCAGCGTTAAGGGCCAGCAGGTTGGTCTGACCGGCGATATCGCGGATCACATCCAGCACCACGCTGATGTTGGCGCTGTCGGCCTCCAGCTGCTGCACTACTGTGCCAGCCTGCTCAATCTTGACCGACACCTCTTCGATGCTGGCGATGGAGCTGCGTACCACTTCGCTGCCGGCAGCAGAGGTGCGGGAGGCATCCTTGGCGGCGCTCATGGCATCCGTGGTGTTGCGGGCCACTTCATTGACGGTGGACTGCATCTCGTTCATGGCTGTCGCCACCTGGGAGACTTCGTTCTGCTGGATGGCCATGCCGCTGGCAGACTGGCTGGAGATGGCGCTCACCTCCTCCACTGCGCTGCTGAGTTGGCTCACGGAGCCGGCGATCTCGCTCACCAGATCGGAGAGGGAGCCCTGCATCCGGTTGATGGCGGAGCCCAGCTGACCCAGTTCATCGCGGTTGAAGCGGCTGTCACGGATCCACTGCTGCAGTTCGCCCTGACCCAGATCGCCATTGGCAATACGCTGGGCCTGACGGGCCAGCATGATCAGCGGGTCGCGAATTTGGCGGGTCAGTACCACGGAGAGCACCACCACAAGGATCAGGCCGATCACCAGCGCGATGGTGACACTCAGATTGGCAGATTGATAAGAGTCGACAATGTCGCTGCGGGATTCAGACGCATAACCATGGTTAATCTGGATAAGGGAGGCCACTGACTTGCTCAGCGCGGTGTAAAGGGGAACCCCCTCCTCAAGGAAGATGCGTTGGGCTTCGGCAAGCTGATCGCTGTCTTGCAGCTGTTTGACTCGCTGGTGCAGGGCGACGTAACGATCCCAGTCAGATTTCACCGTATCGAAGGTACGGCGCTCCGCCACATCCTCAGGCCAGATCGTCTTGTCATGGGCAATCAGCTGCTGCGCGATCGAGTTAAGCTGTTGACTGGCAATATTCCGATATTCAGCCCTTTTCAGCGGCTCGGCGGCCACCACGAAATAACCCAGCTCATAACGACGCAGCTCACCGAGAGAATCCCCGATCGCGCTGGTGCGATTGACCGCTGGCAAGATGCTGTCGGTAAACCGGATGGCAACATCATTCATGTTGCCAAACTGGACAAGGGCAAAACCGCCGATAAAGGCGACCATCAAACCGAGCACGGCAAAGCCGGCGGTGAGTTTTTTACCTATGGTCATGGTACTGGTATTCATGGGATATCCTGGTGGTCGTTAAATTCGTAGCACTCGTCCGGTTCACGCCCTCCTGGCATGAACTATCTGGCCACCTGTTCAGTGGCGCACCATCCAACCTTGATGAATATCTCTGAATTCCATGAGGGGCAGCGAGAGCCGTGAGGGGGCGCTAGAGTAACCGGATCGTGGCGGTTCGGAAAGAGTCTGTCCGGTTACTTTTTGTAAGGTGAAAGCGAGGTTTTTTTCGTGTTCGATTAAATATATCGCTCAGATGAATAAATCGAAAAAATGCATAACGTTTGCATAGGGCAAGCCACGCGGGCCAAGCAGTGGCAGACCGCCACTCTCATCCTGAACCAATGAAAAACGCCAGCAATGGCAGCTGGCGTCTCGTTTATTCAGCAAGGCGGTTACAAAACAACCGCCATCTTATCCGCGCAGGCCGCCCAGAAATTCGGCCCGGGTATCGGGCTGGGTCTTGAACACCCCGCCGAGGGAGGTGGTGGTGGTGTAAGAAGTCGAATCCATCACTCCGCGCGCCTTGACGCAGTAGTGGGTCGCCTTGATGCTGATGGCCACATCCTTGGTGCCGAGCAGGGTCTGCAGCGCCAGCAGGATCTGCTGGGTCAGCCGCTCCTGCACCTGGGGACGGCGGGCGAAGAACTGCACGATGCGGTTGATCTTCGACAGGCCAATCACCTTGCCGCGAGGGATATAGGCCACATGTGCCATCCCGTCGATGGTGACGAAGTGGTGTTCGCAGGTGCTGGTGAGGCTGATGTCCCGCACCATGATCATCTCGTCCACCTGCATCTTGTTCTCGATCACCGTCACCTTGGGGAAGGTGGAATAATCGAGGCCGGAGAAGATCTCGTTGACGTACATCTTGGCGATGCGGTGCGGTGTCTCGGCCAGACTGTCATCGGCCAAATCCAGCCCCAGTGTCTCCATGATGGAGCGCATATGGCCTTCGATCTTCTCCCGCTTCTGCTGACTGTTCAGCTCGTTGGCAACCAGGGGGGTTTCCAGTCCCTGGGCTTCGAGGGCAGCCCTGACCAGCAAGGCTTCCGGACTTAAGGTTGTCATTGTCTTTTCTCCCACGCTCAGGGACTGTGAGGGCAGCTCAAGGAGCAACCCATTATGTAATGGCGGCGCACAAGGCCGACGATATCGCTGTAATGGTAGCCACACAGGATGTGACGGCCATCTGTTATGGCGGCATAGTAAACGGCCATTGCCGCCAAGATTCAAGTCAACTTGTGCGTCACCTCATACTTTATGGCCATCTACCCCCGTTTTTGCGCCGATTACCCCGAGATTCCCTCGAGATAACCTGCCCATCCCCGGGGAATTTTGTGATAATCCCGCCTTCAATCATAGAAAGAGGTCATGACGATGGGATTTGATACCAGCGGACTACTCCCCTTAAGCGATGCCCTGCAAGGGATGCTGGAACAACTTGCCTGCTGCTGCGACAGCGAGCAGTTGCCCCTGCCAGATGCCCTTGGCCGGGTACTAGCCTGTGATATCGCCTCCCCACTCGCCGTGCCCCCCTTCGACAACTCTGCCATGGACGGTTATGCCGTACGCCTTGCGGATCTCGCCAGCGGCACCCCGCTCATCATGGCGGGCAAAGCGTTTGCCGGTCAGCCCTATCAGGGTGAATGGCCCGCTGGCCACTGCGTGCGTATCATGACAGGTGCTCCGGTACCGGCTGGTACGGATGCAGTGGTGATGCAGGAAGAAACGCAGGCCGACGGCGATCGGATCACTTTTCTGGCACAACCCGAACCGGGCCAGAATATCCGCCGCGCCGGCAGCGATATCGGCAAGGACGCCTGCGTGCTGCCAGCCGGTACTCGCCTCACCCCGCGCGAAATGCCACTGCTGGCCTCCCTCGGCGTGGCTACCGTCACGGTGCGTCGCCCGCTGAAAGTGGCCATCTTCAGCACCGGTGATGAGCTCAAACCGGTTGGTACCCCGCTCGCCCACGGCGATATCTATGACTCCAACCGCTATGGCGTACGGGCCATGCTGGCGCGCATGGGCTGCGACTGCCTCGACCTTGGCATCATCCCGGACGATCCCGCCCAGCTGCGCGCCGCCTTTATCCGCGCCGACGAAGAGGCCGATGTACTCATCACCACCGGCGGCGTCTCGGTGGGGGAAGCGGACTTCACCAAACAACTGCTGGACGAGCTCGGCGAGATTGGCTTCTGGAAGCTGGCCATCAAGCCGGGCAAGCCGTTTGCTTTTGGCCGTCTGCCCCGCGCCTGGTTCTTCGGCCTGCCGGGCAACCCCGTCTCCGCCATGGTCACCTTCGATCAGCTGGTGCAACCGGCGCTGGCCAAGCTGGCGGGCCAGCACTTCGAGCGCCCGCTCCAGCTGCAAGCCATTGCGGCCGAGCCACTCAAAAAGAGCCCGGGCCGACTCGACTTCCAGCGCGGCATCCTGAGTCAGGGACCGAACGGCATCGAGGTGCGCAGCACCGGCTCGCAGGACTCCGCCGTGTTCAGCTCCCTGTCGCAAGCCAACTGCTACATAGTTCTTGAACGGGAACGGGGCCGCGTCGCCGTGGGCGAGACGGTCACCGTGGAGCCATTCGGGGGATTGCTGCTGTGAGCGAGATCCTGAGCGACGCCGAACTGCTGCGCTACAACCGCCAGATCATCCTCAAGTCCTTCGATTTCGAGGGGCAGGAGGCGCTCAAGCAGGCCAGGGTGCTGGTGATCGGCGCCGGTGGCCTTGGTTGCGCCGCCAGCCAGTATCTGGCGGTGGCCGGGGTTGGCCAACTCACCTTGGTCGATTTCGACAAGGTGGAGCTCTCCAACCTGCAGCGTCAGGTGCTGCACAACGATGAGCGCATCGGTCACTACAAAGTAGACTCTGCCGCCCAGTCGCTGCGCGCGCTCAATCCCTGGCTCAAGGTGGAGACCCACGCTGCCGTGGCCGACGAGGCGCTGCTCGATACCCAGCTGCCCCGACATCAGCTGGTGCTCGACTGCACCGACAACCTGGCCATTCGCAACCTGCTCAACCAAAAGGCACGCCAGCATGGCGTGCCACTTGTCAGCGGCGCCGCCATCCGGCTGGAGGGGCAGCTCTGCAGCTTCACCTGGCAGGAAGATGAGCCCTGCTACGCCTGCCTCAGCGCCCTGTTTGGCGAGCAGGCCCTCACCTGCGTCGAAGCCGGTGTACTCGCCCCCGTGGTGGGATTGGTGGGCAGCCTGCAAGCGCTTGAAGCTATCAAGCTCTTGGCAGGCATGGGCAAAAGCTACAGCGGCCGCCTGCTGATGATCGACGGCCTGAGCGGCACTTTCCGCGAGATGAAGCTGCCCAAGCGCCCCGACTGCCCGGTCTGCTCCCACCCTTGACGCAAACGGGATCAAAAAAGCCGAACCCTGTGGTTCGGCTTTTTGGTACCTGCACCTAACAACCCCTTCCTCAATGGGTCGTGAGGATCCTTTGCAACAGGTGATTAAAGCCCGAGGGATCTTCCGCAGGCCAGGCGTGGTGGCCGTTGGGGGTGTGGATGGTGGCGTTGGGCAAGGCGGCAAACTGCTCTACTCGTTTGGCCAGCGGCAGGTAGTCGTGACTGGAGGAAATGATGGCCACCGGCTGCCAGATGGAGCCGAGCCGGGCCCGTACCGACCAGCCGGGTAACGCCTCCAGCAGCGCCTTGTAGGTTTTCTTTTTATTGCGCACGAAACGCAGCCGGAAGGTGTGGCGCACCTGTGCCAGATCCGGGCCCGGGAAGAGCTCGCGTCCCAGCCACCAGGCGAGCGGGCGCATGCCAAACCAGCGCAGCCACTTGAGGCGCTGGGCGTAACGCTCCTGCTCTTTGGGGGTCTCCAGCAGAAACTCGCTAAAACCGTTGACCAGCACCAGCCCCTGCACCTTGTGGGGCAGTTGCAGCGCCAGCTCCAGCGCGACCATGGCCCCGAGCGACAATCCGACAACCCAAGCGGGCTCCGGCTGCTCGTCGAGCCAGTTCACCACATCGGCTGCCAGGGTCGCCACATCGAACGGCCCCTCCTGCATGCTCTGGCCGTGGCCGCGCAAGTCCAGAGCCACCACCCGGTAGTGCTCGGAAAAATGCTCTATCTGTGCCTGCCAGTCGAGGCTGGAGGAACCCAGCCCGTGCAGCAGCAACAACAAAGGGCCCTCCCCCGCACTGCGCAGGGCAAGACCGTTGGATTTCATCACCTGATTGCGGCGCATCTGTTCACTGCCTCTCGACTCATCCGCTGAACCATCCTGTTGTTCGTTTTTTATGCTTCAACCAGATATATCCCGCTCAGCCCTCGCTGACCAGACTCACCGCCTTGATATAAGCGTAGATCTGCTGCTCCGGCACCAGCGCCAGCCGCCTGGCGGAGCGGCTGGTGATCCGGGCCAGCAGTATCTGCTGACCCAGCTCCAACTGCAACAGGGTCTGGCCGGGGCGCACCTCGCGCACCGCCAGCAGACGGGTGACGAGACAGTTGGAGAGACTGGAGTGCTCGATGGGGGCGGTAGCGATCACCACATCGCGCCCCGCCACCTTGATCTGCAAGGGGCCGCTCTCGTCCGGAACATGGGTCATGGTGACCCGCAGCTGCTGCTCACCGAGTTGCAAGGTCGCCATCTGCTCGCCGTCATCATAGTGGGCCAAGGTGGCATTCAGCATCACCCCGGCATCGTCACGGCTTGCGAGCGAGAGATCGGTGCGGGCGAAAATCTCGCTCGGCCTACCTTGCGCCTCCACCCTGCCACCTTCCAGCAACACCAGCTGATCGCAGAGCAGGCTCACCTCCTCCATGGCGTGGCTGACGAAGATCATCGGGATACCGCTCTCCTGCTGCAAGCCCTTGAGCACATGGGCCTGATGGATGCGGCTGCGCCGATCGAGCGCAGAAAAAGGCTCATCGAGCAGCAGCAGATCAGGCTCGGCCAGCAGCGCCCGCCCCAGCGCTACCCGCTGGCGTTGACCGCCAGAGAGGGCATGGGCAGGCTGCCCCAGCAGATCGACAAAACCGAGCCGAGCCGCCAGCGCTTCGGGCTGCCAGCGCCCTCGCCCCTTGCGGGCCGCCAGTTGCAGATTGCCGAGCACCGTCAGATGGGGGAAGAGCCGCGAGTCCTGAAATACCAGTCCGATCCGGCGCGCTTCGGGCAGCAGTTGAGCATACTCCCGATCGCGCCACCGCAAGCGATCCCCGCTTTGGCGATCGAGCCCGGCGATGATGCGCAGCAGGGTGCTCTTGCCGCAGCCGGAGGGGCCGAACAGGCCGAGGATCCCCCCCAGTTCGAGGGTCAGTGCGCAGTCGAGGGTAAAAGGGCCAAACTCGCGTCGGGCATGGAGGTTCAGGGCATGGCGGTGCGGCACGTTCACAGGCGGCATAGTGGCGGGCTGGTTCATCCAAACACTCTCCGCTGTCTGCGCTGCAACACACCATAGACCAGCACCAGCATCACCAGCGAGAAGGCCATCAGGCCGCCCGCCAGATAATGGGCTTGTCGGTAATCCATCGCCTCCACATGATCAAACAGGGCGATGGAGAGCACCTGGGTTTCGCCGGGGATATTGCCGCCAATCATCAGCACCACGCCAAACTCCCCCAATGTATGGGCAAAGCCGAGGGCCGCCGCCATTACGAAGCTGGGCAGGGTCATCGGCAAGATGATGTGGAAGAAGCGCTCCAGCGGGCCGAGCCCCAAAGTAGCGGCGGCCTCCAATTCCTTGTTGCCCATGTTGACGAAGGCGGAGGTGAGCGGCTGCACTACGAACGGCAGCGAATAGAGGATGGAGGCAAACAGCAGGCCGAGAAAGCTGAAGGCAAGAGGGGTACCAAAGGTGTCGCGCCACCAGGCGCCGAAGCCATATTCAGGGGAGAAGGCGAGTAGCAGATAAAAACCCAGCACTGTGGGGGGCAGCACCAGCGGCAGCGCCACCAGCGCCTCCACCAGCGGCCGCAGCCGATTCTGACTGCGCGACAGCCACCAGGCCAGCGGCGGAGCCAGCAACAGCAAAATCGCTGTGGTACTGGCCGCAAGCTTTAGGGTGAGCCAGACCGCCAGCAGATCCCCTTCACTCATTGTCGACCTCCCGGTTGATAAATGCCTCCAACGGCATGGTCTCCATCCTCATTGCAAAGAGTGGCCGACCCGAAGGCCGACCACTCAGGGTATCGCATCAGGCCCATCCCCTTATTGGGGCAAGGCATAACCAGCTGCCTTGATCTGCGCCTGACCCGGCCCCTTGAGCCAGGCCACCAGTGCCTCGACCGCGGCACCTTTCTTCAATACCAGCCCCTGCTGCTCGATGGGGGGATAGAAGCTCGCAGGCACTGCCCAGGCTTCACCGGTCTTGCCCGCTTCCACCAGATTGGCCCAGGCGACAAAGCCCAGCTCGGCATTGCCGGTGTCGACAAATTTCCAGGTCTGGCCGATGTTGGCGCCGGTCAGCAACCGGTACTGCTTGGGATCGATCTTGAGATGGGTGAGGGTCGCCATGGCGGCAGCACCATAGGGAGCTGTACGGGCATTGGCGATGGCGAGGTTGCCTTTCCAGCTACGCAGGGTCGCCTCGTCAGGGGCCGGCCCCCCCTTCTTCCACAGCCCCAGCTGGCCGATGGCGTAGGTGAAGCGATCGCTCCCCTTGCCCTCTTTTTCCAGCTTCTCGGGGGTCGCCGCATCGGCGGAGAGGAAGAGATCGAACGGCGCGCCGTGACTGATCTGGGTGTAGAGCACTCCGGTGGCGGCAGACGAGATGGCCAGGGTGTGGCCGGTCTTGGCGGTAAACTCCTTGCCAATACGCTCGATGGTTCCCTTGAAGTTGGCAGCCACAGCCACCTTCACTTCATCAGCCTGCACGGCACCGGTATGCAAGGTGGCGGCGCAGACGCCGGCGATGACAACAGATAACAGCGGTTTCATTCCCTTTCTCCTGATGGGGCCCGCACATCCGCGCCCCTTGGCGGGGCCGTGGTTCCCGTTGAACCTGTGCCCCTCGTGATGAACAGGTCAGGCTTGCCAGCGGGCAGCGGCGGCGTTGTCGCTCTCCTTGGCCTCGACCCAGCGTTGCACACCCTCGGCGGTCAGCTCTTTTTTCCAGAACGGCGCCCGGGTTTTCAAGAAATCCATGATGAAGTGGCAGGCATCAAAGGCTGCGTCGCGGTGGGCACTGCTCACCGCCACCAGCACGATTTGATCGCCAAGCCACAGCTCGCCGATACGATGAATGAGGGTACACTCCTGCAGCGGCCAGCGGCGGCAGGCCTCCTGCACGATATCGGCCAGCGCCTTCTCGGTCATACCAGGGTAGTGCTCGAGGGCCAGCCCCTTCACCTCCTCCCCCTGATTGAAGTCGCGCACCTTGCCAACAAAAGTGACGATGGCGCCACTGTCGGCGCGGGTGGCGAGGCGGGCATATTCGTCCGCCAGCGAGAAATCCTCACGCTGCACCAGAATGCGGTCTGTAATCGCTACGTCGTTCATGGCTCAGCCTCCGGTCGTTACTGGAGAGAAAGTGAAGAAGGCCACTTCGTCACCACCGCACAGCTCAGTGGTGCGATCCACGGTCATTATCTCGCTCATCCTTAACCTCCGGTCACCGGCGGGAAGAAGGCCACCTCATCGCCATCGTTGATGGAGGTATCGAGGGGCACCAAGGTCTGGTTGACCGCGACCAAGAGCTTGCCTACTTCCAGCGCCAGCGCCCACTTGTCGCCGCGCTCACAGAGCGCTGCGCGCAGTTGTTCGGCGGTGGCATAGTCGCAGGGCAGGCTCAGCTCATCGCAGGCCACCAGCTCTCTTACTTGCGCAAAAAATAGTACCTTGATCATGCTTGCTCCCCGCTATTTGACCCCAGCTGAAAATGGCCGGACTTGCCGCCCTTTTTCTCTACCAGCCGCACCTGTTCGATCACCATGTCTTTTTGCACCGCCTTGCACATGTCGTAGATGGTCAGCGCCGCAACAGATGCCGCCGTCAGCGCCTCCATCTCCACCCCGGTCTTGCCGGAGAGCTTGCAGAGGGTGCGGATATGCACCCGATTCTGCTCGGCCAGCGGCACTATCTCCACCTCGACTTTGGTCAAGGCCAGCGGATGGCAGAGTGGGATAAGATCGGAGGTCTTCTTGGCGGCCATGATGCCGGCGATACGGGCGGTGGCGAACACGTCACCCTTGTGGTGCTGGCCGCTCAGGATCAGCGCCAGCGTCTCGGGGGCCATGGCAACAAACGCTTCGGCACGGGCTTCGCGCTCGGTCACCTGCTTGTCGGTCACATCCACCATATGGGCTTCGCCGCTCTGGTTCAGATGCGTCAGGTTGGGCTGGGTCTGCTTGGGATCGGTCTGGTTCATCGTTTGCTCTCAGAGGTGGGAGACAAAGTTGCACGGCTTGGTGCGGGCATCGAGCTGATCGCGGATCAGTTGCTCCCAACCCAGCTGGCAAGCGCCGGTGGAGCCGGGCAGACAGCAGATCAGAGTGCGATTGGCGAGTCCCGCCAGCGCACGGCTCTGCATGGCGGAGCCTTTAATCTCGGCAAAAGAGAGTTGACGGAACATCTCGCCAAAACCCTGTACGGTGCGTTCGAACAGCACACCGACCGCTTCCGGTACCCGGTTCTGTTCATTGAAGCCGGTACCGCCGTTAATCAGTACCACCTGCACCCCCTCATCGGCGATCCACTCGCTCACCCGCGCGCGGATGCGAAACAGGTTGTCGGGGCAGAGCGCCCGATCGGCCAGCTGATGGCCCGCGTCGGTAAGGGCCGAGACCAGATAGTCGCCCGAGCTGTCATCGGCGGCGGTGCGGCTGTCGGAGACCGTCAGCACGGCGATCTTGAGGGGAATAAATGCGTTGTGTTTCTGTCCCATCGGGCAGCTCCTTGTGGCTATGGGCCGTCAACGAGGCAGGAAGAGAAGGGGTATGAGAGGCCAGCTGTCAGGGCGCAAAAACTGATGCAGACAGAGGTGACCAACTTGCTCAAGCGTGTGACGGCGGGCTGATTCTATCAAAGGTTTCACGAGATATGGGATTTAAAAGACACACAAATCTGATGCTTGTCCCATATATGAACAAAACGCAGGCCGGGCAAACCCGGCCTGTCGTCGCAGGATCAGAATCCTTTCACCCCGGTCATGTCGGGCAGCTGGTGAGCAATCCCCTTGTGACAGTCGATGCAGGTACTTTCACCACTGGCCAGATTGGTAGAGTGCATCTTGGCGGCACGCTGCCCCTGCAGGGAGAAGTCCATATACTCGAAGTTGTGGCAGTTGCGGCACTCGCGCGAATCGGTCTCTTTCATCCGCTGCCACTCTCGCTCCGCCATCTCGCGCCGGTGCGACTCGAACTTCTCACGGGTATCCACCTTGCCGGTGATCATGCCCCACAGCTCCTTGGAGGCCTGCACCTTGCGGATGATCTTGTAGGTCCACTCGTGCGGTACGTGGCAATCCGGGCAGCTGGCCCGCACGCCGGAGCGGTTAGCGTAGTGGATGGTGTCGCGGTACTCCTCGAACACGTTGTCCTTCATCTCGTGACAGCTGGTGCAGAAGGCCTCGGTGTTGGATGCTTCCATGGCGGTGTTGAAACCACCCCAGAAAATCACGCCACCGAAGAAGCCCATCAGCAGGATGACCCAGAGAGCCGCCTTCGATGGTGACTTGAAGGTGGTCCACAGACGCTGGATAAAGCCGGGTAATTTCATCTATGGATTCCTCAGTTCAGCGCTTCAACCGGTTTAAAGGTATTTTCCACCAGCGGCTTGGCATCCGCTTGCGGTACATGGCACTGCAGGCAAAAGTAGCGACGCGGCGACACTTCACCCAGGGTCAGGCCGTCGCGGGTCTCGAAGTGAGTCGGACTGATCTTGGGGGCCTTCATGGCACTGGCATTCTTGAAGCTGTGGCAAGCCAGGCACTTGTTGACCTTGGTGTCCACCTCATAGTTGCGAATGTCGTGGGGGATCAGCGGCGGCTGATGCATGTACTGGCGATCGTAGGGCGCGCCATCCTTGCGGAAGTTTTTCAGGGGCGCGGCAGTGGCATCGGTCACCAGATCGGTGGCGCCACGCTCGGACTTGAGGCCACCGGTACTGTTGGTGATCTCGGGGGCCGCTGCCATCAAGGATCCCGCCATCAGGCAGGCCAGCATTGCTCCAATCAGCTTTTTCATTATTTGTTCTCCGACGTTTTTTCTGCCTTGACGGCAAAACCTACAGTGATTTCAAAAACTTGTTCCGCGCAGACATCGATGCAGCGGCCACAGTTGGTACACTCCTGAGCCGCAATCAAGGGCCCGTGACCGCGCTTGGCACCATGAACAGGCCCGCGCAGGATGTGACGCTCCGGGCAGACCGCATAACAATCCATGCAGTTGTTGCACCGCTCGCGCCCCTTGGCAGAAATCTTGATAAACCCGACCCGGTTGACCAGGGCATAGAAGGCCCCCACCGGACAGAGATGACCACACCAGCCCCGCTCAACCACTAAAAGATCGAACAGGAACAGCGCCGCAAGCAGGGCCCAGCCCGCCCCCATGCCAAACAGCAGGCCGCGCATGGCCAGCGACACCGGATTGACCAACTCCCACGCCATCACCCCGACCACCGCTGGCACCACCAGCACCATGGCCAGCAGCCAGTAGCGGGTCGCACGGCTGAACTGGCCATTGCCCTTGAGGCCAAGTCGCCCCCTGAGCCAAGCTGCGGCATCCGTGATGAGGTTGACCGGACAGACCCAGGAGCAGAACACCCTCCCCCCGACCAGCCAGTAACCGGCCAGCACAATGGCAGCCCCCAGCCAGAGAGTGGTGATGGGCCAGTGACCCGCCGCCAGCGACTGCAACAGCGTGAGGGGATCGGTCAGCGGCACCGTCTCCAGCAACAGGGAGCTGGAGAGGTTGCCCTTGAGGATCCAGATGCCCGCCAGCGGCCCCAGCAAAAACAGCCCGAGCACGCTGAACTGGCTCAGCCGACGCAGCAACAGGAAGCGGTGGGAACGCCACCACCCCAGCTTGATGCGAGCCTCTTCCCCCGGATAACGACTCATAACCCCTCCGGTTTGCGGGTGGGCAGGGTGAGCCTGTCGCCGATGAGCGACTTGTTCCCCGCCTTGGCCTTCTCTTCCCAGCCGAGCCGGTAGTGATGACCCAGCTCACCTTTGGCAAGCTGGCGTGGCACCACCTTGATGGCCGCTTCTTCCAGCACGCAGGCATGCTCGCACTTGCCACAGCCGGTACAGACATCGCTGTGTACCGTGGGCAGGAACATGGCGTGCTTGCCGGTGCGCTGGTTATGCTGCAGCTCAAGAGTGATCGCCTTGTCAATCAGCGGGCAGACCCGATAACAGACATCGCAACGCAAACCCAGATAGTTGAGGCAGGTCTCGTGATCGATGAGCACTGCCACCCCCATCCGGGCCTGATCGATGTCGGTCATCTGCTGATCCAGCGCCCCGCTCGGACAGGCCGCCACACAAGGGATGTCATCACACATCTCGCAGGGCACGGCACGCGCCTTGAAATAGGGGGTGCCGGTGGTCACAGGGTCAAACAGCCGGGCGAGCTTGAGGGTGTCGTAGGGGCACGCCTCAACGCAGAGCCCACAGCGCACGCAGGCGCTGAGGAACTCTGCTTCATCGAGAGAGGCGGGCGGACGCAGCGCCTGGGCAGGCACAGCTTGCGCCTGCTGGCGGGCCACGCCACCGAGCCCCGCGCCAAGCAGGCCCACACCGCAGGCCCCCTTGGCCATGTCGGCCAGAAACTGGCGACGACTACGACTCATCTCGTACTCCCCCGCCTTAAGCCTTCATCACCTTGACGGCGCACTTCTTGTAATCGGTCTCTTTCGAGAGCGGATCGGTGGCGTCCAGGGTCAGCTTGTTGACCAGCTGGCTGGCATCAAAGAAGGGCATGAAGACCAGTCCTTTCGGCGGACGGTTGCGACCACGGGTCTCGACACGGGTCTTCACCTCGCCACGGCGGGAAGAGACGATCACCTCTTCACCACGGCGCACGCCGCGAGCCTTGGCATCGTCCGGGTGCATGAAGAGCACCGCATCCGGGAAGGCGCGATAAAGCTCGGGCACCCGACGGGTCATGGTGCCGGTGTGCCAGTGCTCCAGCACGCGGCCGGTGGAGAGCCACAGATCGTACTCTTTATCGGGCGACTCGGCGGCGGGCTCGAACGGCAGGGCGAAGATGACCGCCTTGCCATCGGGCTTGCCATAAAAACGTACCCCCTCGCCCGCTTTCACATAGGGGTCGAACCCTTCGCGATAGCGCCACAGGGTCTCTTTGCCATCTACCACAGGCCAGCGCAGACCACGGGCTTCGTGGTACTGATCGAACGGTGCCAGATCGTGACCGTGGCCACGACCGAAGGTGGCGTACTCCTCGAACAAGCCCTTCTGGACGTAGAAACCGAAGTGCTCGGCTTCGTCGTTCAGCATCCCCTTGCTCTGCTCTTTCGGGAACTGGTTGACCTGACCGTTGGCATAGAGCACGTCAAACAGGGTTTTGCCCTTTACTTCCGGCATCTTGGCAATCAGCTCAGCCGGCCACACTTCCTCGACTTTGAAGCGCTTGGAGAACTCCATCAACTGCCACAAGTCGGACTTGGCCCCTTCCGGCGCTTTTACCTGCTGGTGCCAGAACTGGGTGCGGCGCTCGGCGTTGCCATAGGCCCCCTCTTTCTCCACCCACATGGCGGTGGGCAGGATGAGGTCCGCTGCCTGGGCAGTGACGGTCGGGTACGGGTCGGAGACCACGATAAAGTTGCGCGGATCGCGATAGCCAGGCAGGCGATCGGTATTCATGTTGGGGCCGGCCTGCATGTTGTTGTTACACATCACCCAGTAGGCGTTGAGCTTGCCGTCCTTGAGCATGCGATCCTGCAGCACAGCGTGGAAACCCACCTTGTCGGGAATGGTCCCTTCCGGCAGTTTCCAGATCTGCTCGGCAATGGCGCGGTGTTTGGGCTCGGTCACCACCATGTCGGCAGGCAGACGGTGGGCAAAGGTACCCACTTCACGCGCGGTGCCACAGGCAGAGGGCTGGCCGGTCAGTGAGAAAGGACCATTACCCGGCTCGGAGATCTTGCCGGTCAGCAGGTGGATGTTGTAGCAGAGGTTGTTGGCCCAGACGCCACGGGTATGCTGGTTGAAGCCCATGGTCCAGTAAGAGACCACCTTCTTGCCCGGATCGGCATAGAGCTTGGCCAGCTTTTCCAGCTTCTCTTTGGAGACGCCGGAGAGCTTGGAGACCGACTCCACATCGTAATCCGCCACGAACTTGGCAAACTCCTCGAAGGTCATCGGCGTGGCATCGCCGCTGTCCGGGTTCTTCGCTTTCTGCTGCAGCGGATCGGTCGGGCGCAGGCCGTAACCGATATCGGTGACCCCCTTCTTGAACACGGTGTGCTTGTTGACGAAGTCCCAGTTCACCTTGTCGTTCTGGATGATGTAGTTGGCAACATAGTTGAGGATCGCCAGATCGGTCTGCGGGGTGAACACCATGCCGTTGTCCGCCAGCTCGAAGCTGCGGTGCTCGAAGGTCGAGAGCACGTGCACCTGCACATCCGGGTTGGAGAGACGGCGATCGGACATCCGCGACCAGAGGATGGGGTGCATCTCGGCCATGTTAGAGCCCCACAGCACGAACGCATCGGCCTGCTCGATATCGTCATAGCAGCCCATCGGCTCATCCATACCGAAAGTACGCATAAAGCCGACGACCGCAGAGGCCATGCAGTGGCGGGCATTAGGGTCGATGTTGTTGGAGCGGAAACCGGCCTTCATCAGCTTGGCGGCAGCATAGCCTTCCCAGACGGTCCACTGGCCGGAGCCGAACATGCCGACGGCGGTCGGCCCCTTCTCTTTCAGGGTCGCCTTGAACTTCTCGGCCATGATGTCGAACGCCTGATCCCAGCTGATGGGGGCGAAGTCGCCATCCTTGTCGAACTGGCCGTTCTTCATCCGCAGCATCGGCTGGGTCAGGCGATCCTGGCCGTACATGATCTTGGAGAGGAAGTAGCCCTTGATGCAGTTGAGGCCACGGTTGACCGGCGCATCGGGGTCGCCCTGAGTCGCCACGACCCGACCATCCTGAGAGCCCACCAGCACGGAGCAGCCGGTACCGCAGAAGCGGCAGGGAGCCTTATCCCAATGGATGGCAGTCTTGTCGGTACTGGTGATGAGATTGGCTGCCAGCGTGGGGGCACTGACACCGGCCACGGCAGCGGCAGCTGCCACCGCGTTGGCCTTCATAAAGTCGCGTCGACTCAGCTTCATGGCATATCCTCACATTGCTTATCGCGTAATAGTTGTCGAATCTGTCGAACGGGAGCCAGCCATCAGCGGCAGAGGGCACGCCCGGCATCCCATCACTCTTTTCAGTGACCGCCCAGTTCATCGAACTGGTGGTAAATCAGGGCGGCAGAGAGCACACCCGGCATCGCCTGTATCGCATCAATGGCCGCCATGATCGGCCGCTGGCTCGGACCTTCCAGGGTCACGACCAGCTTGCCCTCGTCACTGACGGCGTGGATCTCGGCCCCTTCAAGGGCGCCAATCTGCTCGGCGAGCTGATGGCGCAAAGGGGGCTGGGTCAGCACCACCAGACTCGATACATGGAACTCCTTATCCATTGTGGCTTCTGTGTCACACGGCTTCTGACTCATTCTGACTCCTGCTTGAGGGTGGGCTGGCTCGCACCACCGGATGGGGCGGCTCGCCCGTCGACCTTGATGCTGCCAACCGGACAATCCTGCACGCAGGCGCCGCAGCCATTACAGCGATCCGGCTCGACCGTCGGGGTGGGCACACGCCCCAGCACCGGAATAAAGCGAATGGCATTGGGCTCGCAGCTGTCCTGACAGCGCTGGCAAAACACCTGACCATTGGCCAGACAGTTGGCCTCGATATGGGCCTTGTAGTGCCAGGGGGACTCGCTGGTCGGGCGAAACAGCGGCACCTTGCAGACCGTGACGCACTCGGTGCAGAAGGTGCATTCGCCACGCTGGAAATCGACCACCGGAAAACCGCCCTCGCCATTCACCAGGATCTGCTCCGGACAGGCGGCCAGACAGTCCCCGCAGCGGGTACAGTCGGCGACAAATGCCGACCAGTTGACTGACCAGGGCAACTGCACCGGCGGTTCGGCGGTTCTCAGCCGCCCCCGGAACAGGCCGCGGCGGGCAAGATCGATCTCATCCGGCATGTTGACTCCTGTTCTGGTGAAAAAGGGGACAGTGCGAGTCCATGATTGGCATTCTTGATACCAATTATAAGAGTGGGTGTATATTGCGGCCCTGACAAGGTAAGGGATATACCACCAGGGAGATAAACAGGGGGGATTCTTGCGCCAGATCAAAGCCTTGCAGCGCAATAAAAAAGGAGGTATCGGTTAAAATACCTCCATGTGAGGATTGCTATTTAATCGTTGGCGATTTTTGCGGTTATCCGCCGATCGAGGCGAGATGAGGGGTGATACCGGCATTGCCCTCATGGAGACGATGGGTGGCACTCTTGCCCGCCAGTGCCGCGCGAATGCGCTGTTGCAGCTCATCAGATTGCCCATCTGCGCCGAGCAGATCCCGCAGGTCGATGCCGTTGTCGCCAAACAGGCACAGATGCAGCTTCCCCAGCGAGGAGACCCGCAGCCGGTTGCAACCGGCACAGAAATCCTTGCTGTAGGGCATGATGAGCCCCACTCCACCCTGCGATTCCGGATGCATGAATACCTGCGCCGGACCGTCATCCGTGCCCCGCAACTGCTGCACCCAGCCGCTCTCCAGCAAGCGCTGTTTGATCTGCTCCCCGCTGACATGGTGGTCACGAAACAGGGTATCCATCTCGCCGGTCTGCATCAGCTCGATAAAGCGCAGCTCGATGGGCTTGTGCCTGATCCAGCCCAGAAAGGCATCAAGCTGGCAGTCGTTGAGCCCCTTGAGCAGCACAGCATTGATCTTCACCGATTTGAAACCGGCGGCCAGTGCTGCTTCGATCCCCTCCATCACCTCGGCCAGCTTGTTCTCACCGGTGATCTGATGAAACTGGCGCGGGTCGAGACTGTCGACACTGACATTCAGCGCGTTGAGTCCGGCATCAAACCACTCCTGGGCCCGCTCCTTCAGGCGATAGCCGTTGGTAGTCATGGCGACCTTCTCGATACCCGGGGTGGTGGCAATCACCTTGACGATCTCGGTGAAATCGCGGCGCAGGGAGGGCTCGCCCCCCGTGATGCGCACCTTGCGAGTACCCATGGCGGCAAAACCGCTGACCACGCGGCGGATCTCGTCAATCGAGAGAAAGGGTTGACGCCCCGCTTTGTGACCTTCGGGGGGACGATAACCGTCAGGCAGGCAATAGGTGCAACGGAAATTGCACACATCGGTCACTGACAGACGCAAATAGTAAAAACGACGGGAAAAACCATCTTCAAGTGGCAACATAAACACCTTTCCAAATACGGGAGGCCAGGGCATTTCTTTCCTGACCCTTACAGCTCGAACGTCGGCTGACGGCTGGTTTTCCCCTATCGCTAGGACTTAGGCAAAACCGCTCGGAGTTCATCTAGTTTTTCGATGCTAACACAAGTTGGAGTACACTCCCACGCATCTTGCGGGGTCCTTATCACTATTCAGAGGTGCGCATCAGTATGGGAAAACGGTTCAGGGTCCATTCGGTCAGCAGTGCCATTGGCCGCGCCATGGTGTTGATCCTCTTCATGGCCAGCCTGATCGCGCTGGTCGCCATGGTCACCCTCTTCTACTCGGTACCCGATGCCAAGGCGATCAACCTCTCCGGTTCGCTGCGGATGCAGGCCTACCGGATGGCCTACGAAATCGAGCGGGGCGACAGCGTGCTGGGGCGCCTCTCCCAGTTTGAAGAGACCCTGCACGCCGAAGAGCTGCAGGAGACCCAGCGCTGGATCACTCCTGCCTCCCTGCGTCGCACCTATGGCGAGGTGCTCGGCCAGTGGCAGGTGATGCGCCAGCACATCGAGGATCGTACCCCCAGACGGTACACCGATAACACCGAGCAGTTTGTGGCGGCCATCGACAATTTCGTCAATCAGATGCAGTACCACGTGGAATTCAAGGTGCGGATGCTGGCACTGGCGGAGGGGCTCGGCCTGCTGGCCATCATCACCATCGCCTGGTTCACGGTGCGCTTCACCCGTCAGCAGGTGGTCGCCCCCCTCAACCAGCTGGTCTACTGTGCCCGCCAGATCCAGCGGCAGGATTTCGATCTTAAGCTGCCCGCCCACGGCGAAAACGAACTGGGGGAGCTATCGCGCGCCTTCGTCACCATGGCCGATGAGCTGGGCAAACTCTATCGGGAGCTGGAAAACAAGGTGGAAGAGAAAACCGCCAAGCTGCAACAGGCCAACGACACCCTCTCGTTTCTCTACTCGACCGCCCAGAAGCTGCACGCCGCCCCGCTCAGTACCCGTACCCTCATCAAACTGCTGGACCGCGCCGCCGCCCACCAGCATATCGACCATATCCGGCTGACCCGCTTCGAACACAACGCCATGCCGGTCTACATCTCGGGACGCACCGGCTGGCCCGGCGATCTCGATGCGGTCGCCAGCTTTTATCTGCAGATGGATGAGCAGGAGTTCGGCCGCCTCGACATCATCAGCCAGCACCCCATCGATGAGCGGTTGATTAAAAACTTCACCATGCTGCTGGCTCAGGTGCTGCACAAAGACCAGACCCTGCTGCAACAGCAGCGACTGCTGCTGATGGAGGAGCGGGCGGTGATCGCCCGCGAGCTGCACGACTCGCTGGCGCAAGCCCTCTCCTATCTCAAGATCCAGTCCACCCTGCTCAAGCGCTCTTACGCCAAGGGGCAGCATGACAAGGCGCAGGAGGCGATGCAGCAGATCGACGAGGGGCTTAGCAATGCCTATACCCAGTTGCGCGAACTGCTCGGTACCTTCCGTCTCACCATTGGCGATGCCAATCTGGGGGAAGCGATCCGCGTCATGCTTGATCAACTGCAGCCTCAGACCCAGGCCGAAATCCGGTTCCATTACGGACTGGCCGACAACGACTTGGAGGCGGGCCAGCATATCCACATTTTGCAGTTGATCCGTGAGGCAGTGCTCAATGCCATCAAACATGCCAACGCGCAAGTGATTGATGTTAGCTGTGAGACCCTCGCCAGTGGTAACATTGAGGTTCAGATTTCAGATGACGGTGTCGGGATCGGACTCGCCAGCTCGGCGATCAACCATTACGGGTTGAGCATCATGAACGAGCGCGCCAGCAAACTGCACGGTCTGCTGACCATCAACGAGCAGCAACCACAAGGCACCTGCGTGCATCTGACCTTTCCCACCAGTCTAACGAGAGACGCCTGATGGACGAGATGAAATACACAGTTCTGGTCGTAGATGACCATCCCCTCATGCGCAAAGGGATTGTGCAGCTGCTGGCTCTGGAAGAGAACATGGAGGTGACCGGTGAAGCCTCCAACGGCACAGATGCCGTGGCGCTGGCCAAAGAGTCCGAGCCGGATCTGATCCTGCTCGATCTCAACATGAAGGGGCTCTCCGGCCTCGATACCCTCAAGGCGCTGCGCGCCGAGGAGATCACCTCCCGGGTAGTGATCCTCACCGTCTCCGATGCCCGTCAGGATGTGGTGGCTTTGCTCAAGGCCGGTGCCGACGGCTACCTGCTCAAGGATACCGAGCCTGATCTGCTGCTGGCCCAGCTGGCCGACGTGATGACCGGCAAGCAGATCCTGAGCGAACCGCTGCGCCCCTATCTCGAAAACATCTACGAGCTGGATCACCTGCAGCAGAAGCTGGAAAGCTTAACGCGTCGCGAAATGCAAATCCTGCGCGAAATTGCAAAAGGCCTCTCCAACAAACAGGTCGCCTCGGTACTCCATATCTCCGAGGGAACGGTCAAGGTTCACGTGAAGAGCCTGCTGAAGAAACTCGAGGCGCAAAGCCGCGTGGAAGCGGCTGTCATGTATCTGGAGCAGCGCAACTAAGCGCCCTCAACCGCCCGAAAAGCCACCCTCCGGTGGCTTTTTTCATTCTCTGGCACAGTCGCTGCATTGTCATATTCAGCAACTACTCAATGGAGGATGGAACATGAAACTACAACCTTTGGCACTGTTCCCCTTGCCTTCCCACATACTGCCGGGCGGCAAGCTTCCTCTGCGTCTGTTCGAGCCACGCCACCTGCAGATGCTCAAGGAGTCATTCATCAACGATCAGGGCTTTGGCATCGTGATGGAAGAGTCGACCACCTCGGGACAATCCGGCCGCATTCTGCCGGTGGGCACCCGGGTCAAGGTGACTGACTTCTACAGCCTTAATGATGGCCTGCTGGGAGTGACGGTGCTGGGACTGGAGCGCTTCTGCATCCACGAGATGGAAACAGACGAGATGGGCCTGCGCCGGGCCAAGGTGGAGATGCTGCCCAACTGGCCGAGCACCCACTCAGATTTCAACGACAAGCTGCTGGTCAATCGCCTGCGGGAAGTGTTCGAGCAGTATCCGGAGCTTGATGAGCTCTATCCGGACAAGCGCTTTGAAGATGCCGCCTGGCTCTGCCAGCGCTGGCTCGAGATATTGCCGATGCCGATTTATGAAAAGCAGATGCTGATTGCCAAACAAAACAGCGAAGCGGCCCGTAAATTTCTGCATCGCCTGATTTCACAATGACAAAAACAGCGTTGCAAAATGCAATTATTCCAACAATGAAAATGTGAAATTCGCATTTTGCGAGTAAGTAGGAACGCAAAACGCCATAACAAGAGAGAGCCGCTGCGCTAAACGGCCAAAATTGAACACAAAAGAGTCCTAAAAAAGTTGGCACAGATTTTTCATATAGATTGATACAACCCGATTTATCCCGTGCTCTCTTCAGTATTTGCTGAAGAACTGGTCAACCCACAAAGTTGACCATTTTTTTTATCCGCGCGTCGGCAACCGCTGACCAAAGTGACGCTGCAAACACTCTCTCAACCGTGACAAGGTGATAGGCTTGGCGAGAAAGTCATCCATCCCCTGCGCCAGACAGCACGCCTTGTCCTCCGCCATCGCATTGGCCGTCAGGGCGACGATAGGCATGGTGCATCCCAACTCACGCAAGCGTCGGGTCGCTTCCAGTCCGTCCATCAGGGGCATCCGCATATCCATCAGGATCAGATCCGGGAGCTGCTCATCCACCTGCGCCAGCGCTTCCAGACCATTGGCAGCCAGCCGAACCTTGCCCACCAGTTTTTGCAGCATCAGCGACACCACCAGCTGATTCACCGGGCTGTCCTCCACCACCAGCACATCCAGTGGCAACAGTGCCGAAGCCCCCTCCTCCCGCTGCGGCTGGCTATGGCAGGGTAGCGCCATGCCGGGCAGTTCGAACCAGAAACAGCTTCCCTTGCCCGGCTCGCTCTTCAGGTGGATCTCTCCCCCCATAAGCGTCACCAGACGCTTGCTGATGGCAAGACCGAGGCCGGTACCGGAAAAACGCCGGGTGGCCGAGTTGTCGACCTGGGAGAAGGGTTCAAACAGCAGCGCCTGATCCGCATCAGCGATCCCGATCCCGGTGTCGGAGACCGAGATCAGCAGCTTCTCATCCTGCCAACCCAGATGGAGAGTGACCTCTCCCTGTTCGGTAAATTTGAGGGCGTTGTCCAGCAGATTGCCCATCACCTGGGTAAGACGCACCGGATCTCCCTGCAGCTCGGCAGGGACAGCTTCATCTACCCCATAGCTCAGTGTTATGCCCTTGCCGTCGGCACGGTTCTGCAACGGTTCGATCACGGATTGACACAACTGGATCGGTTGCAAGGTCTCGCAATGGAACACCAGGGTCTGGGACTCGATTTTAGAGAAATCGAGCACATCGTCGATGATGGTCTGCAGCAATCTGGCAGAGTGGGTGGCATGACGTAGCAACTGCTTCTGCTCGGGTGCCAGCTCGGCGTGTAGCACCAGGTCGAGCATCCCCAGCACCGCATTCATGGGGGAGCGGATCTCGTGGGTCATCATGGCAAGAAACTGGGATTTGGCACGGTTGGCCGCCTCCGCATCGTCCCGTGCCCGCGCCAGCTCCTCTTCACGATGGATCTGGTGGCTGATATCGCGTGCGGTACCGCGATATCCCGTAAAAGCCCCCCCATGATCAAAACAGGGTTCGGCACTCACCTCCATCCAGCGGGGGCCGTCGAGCATCGCAACCTGCATGCGTACAGCCCGAACCGGTTTACGCTGCTCCAATAGGTCGAGATATGCCTGTGACTCAGTACTCTGCTTGTTGCAGACATAGTCATAGAGGGTCGGCCGGGTTGCCAGCGGGGTCATCTCGTCAAGGTAACCGGGCTCGGAAGCATAGCTGAGCCGGTGTTCGGCATCGGTCTCCCAGAACCAGTCGGAGGCCATGGCGGCAAAACTGCGAAAACGGCGTTCACTGGCCTGCAGGGCCTGAGTTTTTAAATCGACCTGCTCCTGCAAGCGGGCCCGATAGGCAATGTTGACCAGCGCTTGTGAAATCAACGGACGGCAGCGCTGCATGGCCGCCTTGCTGGTCAGATCGAAGGAGCCGGCCAGCGAGTGCCGACAGAGGATAACGGCGGTAAAGCCGGGGGCCTGCAGCCCGGTCAGCATCAGGCTGGCCCAGCCCGGCTCGCTCGCCAGCGGTGCCAGCTCAGGCAACTGGAACGGGTCATAGATCACCAACGTCTCTCCGGCAATGGCACGAGCAAAGGCCGGGGTCATCAACCAGCTGCGACCGCACTGTTCCGGCTCGGTACTGAGGTGGGTGATGCCCTGTTCCCCACTCCAGGCCACCACATCCGCATGTTCAAATCCAATAAAGGGCTTGAGCACTTGAATGAGGCTCTCCAGCACCTGCTCCAGCGTTTTGGCATCAGCCAGTGTAGCCACCCCTTTCAGCAGGGTATGGGATTCATGACGATACTTGGCCTCGCGCTCACGACAGCGCATAAGATCGACCAGGGTCGCCTGCAGTTTGTCGCCAAGGGCTTCCAATTCACTGTTGCCAATCATCTTGTATCCTGCTCTGCTCAAGCGGTCAGAAAGATCACACTCGATACCATCAGGTTGCCGTGGGCCAGCTCGCCATTGGGCAGCCGCCCCTGCTCGCCGAAGGTAAAGGGGGTGATAAAAGGGATCTTGCCGAGGCGAGCCTGGCTCTGCTCGACAAATTGGCACAACATATCACCTAGCGCCAAACGACAACCAGCACAAAAGATGATGAGAGCGCCGATAGGCTGCAATTCCACGTCGAACCCATACCCTGGCTCGATACGCATGGCATTGAGGCTGCGCTGCAACAACCCTTCCTGACTGCTGTACATCAACAGCAGACGCTCCCCTTGCACCACATCGGTAAAGAGCCGCAGCCCGCCCTGTTCGGTCACCGCTTCGGGGTGGGAGAGTTTGTAGTAAGGAATGCCATCCAGCGCTCCCACCTGACGGGCCAGCGGGGTGAGCGTGGTCTCCCGCAAAATCGCCCCCACCGGCCAGGGCTGCTCGCGACCGCACCAGCGGGCATAGACCTCGGCAGCAGGCTGGTGATCGATGGTGAGTACCTCCCGCCCGTTGCAGGCGGTGATCTCACCACTGAATTCGGCAGGCACATAACCGGAGTGAAACTGAAAAGCCAGCTGGCAATCGGGATAGAGCACCGCCAGACCGATGCCATCCTGAGCCACCGCCTCATCCCAGCAGAGCTGCCAGTCACCGCTGACGCTGCTATCAGCCGCGGATCCACCGACCACCGGCACCGAGGCACCGAGTTCTGCCTCGATTCCGGCCAGCAGCCCCTCCTCCTTGCCGGGACTGGCATGAAACAGGATCAGCTGGGGCAGCTCGCCCGGTCGACCACAGTCGCTCATGGCTCGGCGCAGCAACTGCCGCACATCCACCCCGTCACCGCTGGCACCGGCTACCCCGAATGCCCCTTTCTCATCGTACAGAGCAGCAACCGCCAGCCCATATCCGTCTCGGGCGTGGTGTCCCATCTCGGTCATGACACCACCGCAAGAGCTGCACCCAAGCAGGCGGGTCGTCGGGAACTGGCATTTGAGCGCGTCGCGCAGTATCGCCCCCTCATGGGCTTGGGTAAAATAGAGCAACAGCAGGGAGGGGGCCTGATCGGCATGGTGGCGCAGCTGCGCGCAGATATCTTGGGCCGCCAGCGATGAATTCTGGGCGAGGGAGTGAACGGTCAGAAATTTCAACACCATCTCCTTGTTTTATCGAATGGCAGCCTCAAGCAAAAATCATACCTTTATCAAACAATTATCTCGCTTCGCTTGCTAACATAGCGGTCAACTGAGACCAATGACAGGACGCCCATATGTGGCAAAAAAACATCAATGACTTCGATCGGGTCGTTGCCATCGGTGGTGGCCATGGTATGGGACGAGTGCTTTCGTCCCTCTCGTTTCTCGGTCAACGGCTCACCGGCATCGTCACCACCACAGATGATGGCGGCTCGACCGGACGCCTGCGCAAGAGTCAGGAGTGCATCGCCTGGGGCGATCTGCGCAACTGCCTGAACCAGCTGGTCACCGATCCCAGCATCGGCAGCCTGTTGTTCGAATACCGCTTTGCCGGCAAAGGCGAGCTGGCGGGCCACAACCTTGGCAACCTGATGCTGCTGGCGCTCGATAATCTCTGTGTCCGTCCTCTTGATGCTATCAAGCTGATCAGTGACATGCTCAAAATAGAGTCACAATTGCTACCCATGTCTGAATTTCCCACCGATCTCTGCGCCCATATGGAGTGTGGCACCCAGATCCTGGGAGAGGTATCCATCGATCAACTGGCAACACCACCCCTCTCCCTCGGCCTGATGCCGGAGGTGCAAGCGACCCGCGAAGCGGTGCTGGCATTGCAGCAGGCGGACATGATCATTCTGGGGCCGGGCAGTTTCCTCACCTCCATCATGCCGCCATTGCTGCTGGCCGAGATCGCCCAGGCCATCAACGAGAGCAGCGCCATGCTGGTTTTCGTCTGTAATCTGGTGGCGGAAAACGGCCCTGCCAGCCAGCTGGATCTGATGAGTCAGTGTCGCTGGCTGGAATCCCGGGTCGGTCAGGGTCGGCTGGATGCCATCCTGGCCCCACAGGGCGCAGGTGATGCGGGGGGCTGGCAAGGGCGTGTGATCGAAGCCGAGCTGGGCGAGCTTGAGCTGCCCCATCGGCACGATCGATTGAAGCTTAAACTGGCGCTGGACCGGATCATCCAGCAACTGCTCAACCAGCGTTAGGCAACGGTCACTGCGCCCCGGCACCCCTGCATGGCGCCGTTACTGATAATCGGCAAGAAACGCGAGCACTTGGGGCAAGGAGGCCTCCAGCAGTTGCAACTGGCGCTCTGCCTCTGCCACATCGGCCTGCTTGCTGGCCATCTCAAGTGCCATCACCTGCTGATAACTCGGCATGGCGCCATAGCTGCCACAGGATGATTTCATGCTGTGCGCCACCCGAGCCAGCGCCTCCCACTCTCCCTGTTCATAGAGGGGTCTGAGCTGACTCAGCTGCTCGCCCACCTCTTCAATAAAGACTGCGATGACCACGGGCAGCATATCCGGACCGATATCCTCTGCCAGCTGCTGCAACACCTTGCGATCCACCCACTCCATGCGAGGCTCCTCCAGAACGGTATTCAAACAGACCATACTATAGATAGTTTTCGATGTCGTGGCTCACGACCAGGCAGTGATGAAGCACCCGATTGGATGGCTCAGGGAATAAAGTGGCAAAAAATGTGATCAGTATCGAAATAGCGATGCTCAAGCGCCCGTCAAGACAACAACTTGATTGCCACAAATTAACAATTGATCAACACTCAATGCCGTCAGAGTGATGATGCTCAGCAACACCTCTCATCCCTTTTGCCTTTTATGGCTGCTGCGAAGAACCAGGGTAGGTATCTACCCTGGTATTTTTTTATCTTGCCCAAGCGCAACCCGATTGGTCGCCACCCGCTCCCCAAGCCGGAACAGATTGAATTCGCCGGGGGCCATCTTGATCCAGTTCTCATTGCCGGTCAGCGGCCGCGTCGTGACCAGCGTCACCACATCGTTGGGTGTGGTCTCGCTCTGGAAATCGATCACCACCTCCTCATCCAGCAAACTCGCCTCGCCAAATGGCGCGCAGCGAGTCAGCCAGTGCAGGTTGTTGCTGCAGTAGCTCATCACATACTCCCCGTCCGAGAGCAGCATGTTGAACACCCCGAATGCTCTGAGCTCATCACACAAGGTGGCCATATAGCGAAACATGGCGGGAAAGTTTGCAGGACGCTTGGGGTACTTCTGCTCCAACCGGTCGAGCAGCCAGCAGAAGGCGTGTTCGCTGTCGGTATCCCCTACCGGACGGTGGCGACCGGTTGGCAGCTTCTTGTAACCGGTCAGCTGACCGTTGTGGGCGAAGGTCCAGTAACGGCCCCACAGCTCACGGGTAAAGGGGTGGGTATTTTCCAGTGACACGCAGCCACGATTGGCCTGCCGAATGTGGCTGACCACAGCGCAGCTCTTGATGGGCAGCGCCTGTACCAGTCTGGCGATGGGAGATTGGGCGCTGGGCTCGGGATCCTTGAAGGTGCGAAAGCCCTTCCCTTCGTAAAAGGTGATCCCCCAGCCATCCTTGTGGGGCCCGGTCTTGCCGCCGCGCAGCATCAACCCGGTAAAGCTGAAGCAGATATCGGTCGGCACATTGGCACTCATGCCGAGCAGTTCGCACATATCCGGCAGACTCCTTTCATGATTTGGCTTGTGTCATGTTCGACCAGCACGCTGGTTCGACAGACAGCAGGGGAAGGCGCAATCTCTTCCCCTGTGACTGGCAACAACCGGCCGATGGCGAACCATGCTACCGGCGTTGCCCTTGTCTGGTAGTGACAGCCTGATTACTTGGCCATCTCTTTTTCGACCAGCTGGATCAGGATGTGGATCACCTTGATGTGCACTTCCTGAATACGGTCGGCATAGCCAAAGTGCGGCACGCGGATCTCGACATCCGCCAGACCTGCCATCTTGCCGCCATCCTTGCCGGTCAAGGCGATCACTTTCATCCCTTTGGCGCGGGCCGCCTCGATGGCTTTCAGGATATTGCCGGAGTTGCCGCTGGTAGAGATGCCAAGCAACACGTCGCCACGGCGGCCGACCGCTTCTACGTAGCGGGAGAAGACATAGTCATAGCCAAAGTCGTTGGAGACGCAGGAGAGGTGGCTCGGATCGGAGATGGCGATACCGGCATAACCCGGGCGGTTCTCGCGGTAACGACCGGTCAGCTCTTCGGCGAAGTGCATGGCGTCACAGTGGGAGCCACCGTTGCCACAAGAGAGCACCTTGCCCTCTTCTTTGAAAGAGTCAGCCAGCAGTTTGGCGGCCGCTTCGATGTTTTTCAGGTTCTGCTCATCAGCCAGGAAGGCCTGCAGCACGCTGGCAGCTTCGGTCAGTTCATTGCGGATCAATTCTTGGTACATGATGTCTCTTCCACTGTTTTTAGTGTGCGTGTAGATCGCGGCTATTCTCGCACAAGCGAATCGCACAGTCGCCCCCCTGCGAGCCACAGCGCTGGCGGCGCGTGAGCGTTATGGGGATCACAGAGAGAAGGTAATGAAGATGTAAACAGCTTGATAACTTTGTGCGTATGAATTACAACAGGGGCCATATCCAACAGGTCAGACCTCTGGATGAGTTACACCAAGTTGGCACATTTATACACGCAAGGAGCAAGCAATGACGACGACCCTCACTCTGCTCGGGGTGATCCTGGTTATCGGAGCCCTGGCCTATCGCCGGGCATCCCTGTTCATCTCCACCCTGGTCACCGGCGCCGCCCTGGCGCTTGGCGCCATCTATGGTCATGTGCCCTTGCTGGTATGGGCGCTGTTCGCGGTGATCGCCATCCCGCTCAATCTGGTGGAATTTCGCCGCAATCAAATAACCAAGCCGCTGTTCAAGATCTACAAATCGATCATGCCGGAGATGTCCCGCACCGAGAAAGAAGCGATCGAAGCGGGCACAACCTGGTGGGAAGCCGATCTGTTCGCGGGCAACCCGGACTGGAAAAAACTGCACGCCATTCCGGTCAGCACCCTATCTGCCGAAGAACAGGCCTTTATGGATGGTCCGGTCGAGGAAGTGTGCCGCATGGTGAGCGACTGGGAAGTGACCCACGAGCGCGCGGATCTCTCCCCCGAGGTGTGGCAATACCTGAAGGACAACAAGTTCTTCGCCATGATCATCAAGAAGAAATATGGCGGTCTGGAGTTCTCGGCCTACGCCCAGTCCTGCGTCCTGCAAAAACTGTGCGGAGCCAGCGCCGTGCTCGCCTCCACCGTCGGCGTGCCCAACTCGCTGGGCCCGGGCGAACTGCTGCAGCACTATGGCACCGACGAGCAGAAAGATTACTACCTGCCCCGCCTGGCGGTAGGTAAAGAGATCCCCTGCTTCGCCCTGACCAGCCCGGAAGCGGGCTCTGACGCCGGCTCCATCCCCGACTTCGGTATCGTCTGCAAGGGTGAGTGGGAAGGAAAAGAGGTGCTCGGTATGCGCCTCACCTGGAACAAGCGCTACATCACGCTCGCCCCCATTGCTACTGTGCTGGGTCTGGCCTTCAAACTGCGTGACCCGGAACACCTGCTGGGCGAAGAGGAAGAGCTCGGTATCACCTGCGCCCTCATTCCCACTCACATCAAGGGTGTCGGCATCGGCCGTCGCCACTTCCCGCTCAACGTGCCGTTCCAGAACGGCCCGACCCAGGGCAAGGATGTATTCGTCCCGCTCGATTTCATCATCGGTGGCCCGGCCATGGCTGGTCAGGGCTGGCGCATGCTGGTCGAGTGTCTGTCGGTTGGCCGCGGTATCACATTGCCCTCCAACAGCACAGGTGGCGTCAAGATGCTGGCCCTGGCAAGCGGCGCCTACAGCCGCATCCGTCGCCAGTTCAAGCTGCCCATCGGCAAGATGGAAGGGATTGAAGAGCCGCTGGCCCGCATCGGTGGCAACGCCTACATCATGGGCGCCGCAGCCAACCTGACCGTGACCGGTATCGACCTTGGCGAGAAACCCTCGGTCATCTCCGCCATCGTCAAATACCACCTCACCGACCGTGCCCAGAAGTGCATCATCGATGCCATGGACATCCACGGCGGCAAGGCCATCTGCATGGGCCCCAACAACTATCTGGCCCGTGGCTATCAGGGTGCGCCCATCGCCGTTACGGTAGAAGGGGCCAACATTCTGACCCGTAGCATGATCATCTACGGTCAGGGCGCTATCCGCTGCCACCCGTATGTACTGCCGGAGATGCTGGCTGCCAGCCATCCCGACAAGGAGCAGGCGCTGAAGGATTTCGACAAGGCGGTATTCAGCCACGTCGGCTTTGCCATCAGCAACCTGGTGCGCAGCTTCTGGCTCGGTATCACCGGCGCCCGCTTTGCCGCGGCCCCGTACAAGGATCAGACCAAGGGCTACTACCAGCAGCTCTCCCGGCTCTCGGCCAACCTGGCGTTCCTGTCAGACATGGCGATGGGCACCCTGGGTGGCGAGCTCAAGCGCAAAGAGCGGGTCTCCGCCCGCCTTGGCGACGTGCTGAGCCAGCTCTATCTGGCCTCCAGCGCCCTAAAGCGCTATCAGGACGAGGGACGCCAGCAGGCCGACCTGCCGCTGCTGCACTGGGCACTGCAAGATGCCATGTTCAAGGCCCAAGAGGCGATCGACGAGCTGCTGCGCAACTTCCCGAACCGCTGGATTGGGCTTGCCCTGCGCGCCGTGGTGCTGCCGCTGGGTCGTGACCTGAACCGTCCATGCGACAAGCTGGACCAACAAGTGGCCCGTCTGCTGCAAACCCCGAGCGAAACTCGCAGCCGCCTGGCCAAGGGCCAATACCTGACTCGCGAAGAGGGCAACCCCTTCGGTCTGCTGGAGCAGGCGCTCGATGACGTGCTGGCCGCCGAGCCGCTGTTCGAGAAAGTCTGCAAGAGCGATGGTATCAAGCGTCCCTTCATGGCGCTGGACAAGGTGGCCGACATCGGCCTGGCCGCTGGCGTACTGACCCAGAGCGAAGCCGAGCTGCTGCGCCGCGCCGAGGTAAGTCGCCTGCGCACCATCAACGTCGATGATTTTGACCCCATCGATCTGGTGGCCAACAAGAAGCTGTTTGAAGCCTCCGCTTACCATCACGCGGCCTGATAACCAGCTATCGACAACGCCTCCCTTGTGGAGGCGTTTTTTATGGGCGCTCGCCACTATTCACGGCCCTCACAGCCACCACTCGCACGCACAGCTCCCCCGACCAGCTGCAGCCCCCGTGTGGTCAGCCGGGAAAAAAGGCACAATAGCCGACAAATCGAATCACCAAGGAAGCCAAGATGACCCTTGAGCACCTGATCCTGTGGCGCCGCGACCTGCACCGCCTGCCAGAAGCCGCCTGGAAAGAGTTTCGCACCACCAGCCTGATTGCCCACCATTTGAGCGAGCTCGGTTATCGCATTGTGCTCGGCGACAAACTGCTGGCCAGCAATCTGATGATGGGCCGTGATGTGGATGTGGCGGCCGAGAAGGCTCGCGCCCGTCGTCAGGGAGCCCATCCCGACTGGCTGGAGCGGATCGGCGATGTCACCGGGCTGATGGGGGAGCTGGATACCGGCCGTCCCGGCCCGACCCTGGCCTTTCGCTTCGATATCGACGCGGTGGAGGTGGAAGAGTCCGATGCCGAACAGCACCAGCCGCAGCAGGAGGGTTTTGCCTCCCACAACAAGGGGTGGATGCACGCCTGCGCCCACGATGGCCACACCGCCATCGGCATGGGGCTGGCCAGCAGCCTGATGGCGATGAAGGAGCAGCTGTGCGGCCGCATCAAGCTCTTCTTCCAGCCCGCCGAAGAGGGGTGCCGCGGTGGCAAGGCGCTGGCCGCCGGGGGGGCACTCGATGACGTGGATGCCCTGCTCTCGCTCCATATCGGTATTCACGCTGGCAGCGGCGAGCTGGTGATCAACCCCACCGAGTTCCTCTGCTCCACCAAGTTCGACGTCCACTTTATGGGCTCCGCCGCCCACGCAGGGCTCGAACCCAACGCTGGCAGCAATGCGCTGGCAGCCGCCTGCATGGCCACTACCGCCATGCTCGGCATTCCCCGCCACCGCGACGGCATGACCCGTATCAACGTCGGCCAGCTCCACGCTGGCAGCGGCCGCAACGTCATCCCCGATCACGCCGAGCTGCGCGGTGAGACCCGCGGCGCCGACAGCACGCTCAACGACTATATGTTCAGTCAGGTACAGCGCATCGTCGAAGGGACTGCCCTCGCCCACGGTGTCACCTATCGCATCATCAAGCAGGGTGAGGCCATTGCCCTCGACAACAGCCCGGCACTGCAGGCCGAGCTGGCGGCGCTGGCCCGCAAGCAAGGGCTTGCCACCATCCAGACTCGCCGCTTTGGCGCCAGCGAAGATGCCGGTTTTCTGATGGAGCGGGTGCAAAAGCAGGGGGGCGAAGCGGCTTACCTGATCCTGGGGGCCGATCTGGCGGCGCCGCACCATCACAACGAATTCGATTTCGATGAGCGGGTGATGCAAAGCGGGGTCGAGCTGCTGGCCGCCTGGGCACGCGCCCGGCTGGGCGTGACAGAAGCAGCCCTCTCTTGATATCCCCTCGGCCAGCTCACCAGCTAACGGGATCAAAAAAAGGCGCCTCGGCGCCTTTTTTCTGCAAGAAAAACCTGAGCGCTACTCGCGGTGCTTGCGATGCACATCGGGGCGACCACCGGTCACGCTATCGGCTCTCCCCTCCTCTTTGGCCTTCTCGGCCCGCTTTTTGCGCATCTCGCGGGGATCGGCGATGAGCGGGCGGTAGATCTCGATACGATCGCCGTCGTGCAGCGGCTCGCTCCCTTTCACCGGGCGGCTGTAGATGCCGAACTTGTTGACCGACAAGTCAATCTCGGGGTGCTTTTGCACGATGCCGGACTGCTCGATGGCCGCCAGCACGCAGGTCTCGGGCGCCACCCGCAGGGCAATCACCGTCTGCTGCTGCGGCAAGGCATAGACAACCTCGATATTGAGCTGGTCAGACACCGTAGACCTCCTTCGCCCGGTTGGAGAAGGCGGAGACCATGGAGCTCACCAGATCGCGGAATACCTGACCAAAGGCCACCTCGATGAGCTTGGAGGTAAACTCGAAATCGAGATCAAACTCCACCTTGCAGGCGTCGACATCAAGCGGGGTAAAGGTCCACCAGCCCGCCAGCTTGCGGAACGGGCCATCCACCAGCTCCATCCTGATCTGGCGGTTCACATCCAGCTGATTGCGGGTAGTAAAGGTCTTGGCAATCCCCGCCTTGGCCACATCGACCGACGCCATCATGTAGTCATCGCCAGCCTCGTGGACACGGCTGCCGACACAGCCGGGCAAAAACTGCGGGTAGGCATCCACATCGTTAACCAACTTGAACATCTGTTCTGCACTGAACATCACCAGGGCACTGCGCGTAATTCGGGGCATGGCTTTTCCTCATCCAATCGGCGCGATTTTATCACCATGTTTGGGGTTGTGGAGGTAAAACCTCAGCCAAACCGCTCAGAAAGCCACCACTTGACCTGCTGCGCGTTTTACAGCCGTCCCTGCCTACGTATAATACGAGCCTCCTAGTCATTGCCGGAAATCGCCCGTCATGAGCAAAAAAAACAGTAAAAACAAAGCCGGGTCCAGCACCATTGCACTCAACAGAACCGCGCGCCACGAATACTTCATCGAAGAGAAGATCGAAGCGGGTCTGTCCCTGCAAGGGTGGGAAGTCAAATCCCTGCGGGCGGGCAAGGCCAACATCAGTGAAGCCTATGTCATCTTCCGCGATGGCGAGGCCTATCTGTTCGGCTCCAGCTTCCTGCCACTGCAAGCGGCCTCCAGCCATGTGGTATGTGACCCGACCCGCACCCGCAAACTGCTGCTGAGCCGTCGTGAACTCGACAAGCTCGAAAGCCTGATCGCCCGTCAGGGCTACACTATAGTTCCCCTCGCCCTCTACTGGAAACAGTGCTGGGTCAAGGTCGAGATCGGCCTGGTGAAGGGCAAGAAAGAGCACGACAAGCGCGAAGATACCAAGGCCCGCGAATGGGATCGAGAGAAAGCCCGCATCATGAAGAACAAGCATCGCGGCTAACCTGCGACTGGCAGGATCAGAACGCCAGTTCACCTTCCCCCGGCGCAGCTGGCTCTTCAGGCTCAGCTGCGTACAATAAATCGGCAAACAGACTGGCTGCCAGAGGGAATGGGTATCAACGCCTTGCTATGACAGCATTTTTGCGTACAATCGCAATTAACAACTTGGGGCTGATTCTGGATTCGACAAGATTCACGAAACCCAAGGTGCATGCCGAGGTGCGGTAGGCCTCGTTAATAAACCGCAAAAAAATAGTCGCAAACGACGAAAACTACGCACTAGCAGCTTAATAACCTGCATAGAGCCCTTCTACCCTAGCTTGCCTGTGTCCTAGGGAATCGGAAGGTCATCCTTCACAGGATCGTGTGGAAGTCCTGCTCGGGGCGGAAGCATTAAAACCAATCGAGCTAGTCAATTCGTGGCGTGTCTCTCCGCAGCGGGTTGGCGAATGTAAAGAGTGACTAAGCATGTAGTGCCAAGGATGTAGTAATTTTGGACGGGGGTTCAAATCCCCCCAGCTCCACCAAACGTTTGGAAAGGGCCACCTCGCAAGAGGTGGCCCTTTTTTATCGAGTTTATCTAGCGTGAAAGCCTCAACGTCTCACAGAAAGCGCAGGGGAATATTCACACTGGGGGCTGTGACGTCAACAAACTGGTCAATACCACGCCACAACCTAGCATGCTCACGGAGTGCTTGCTGATAGGCCCAAGTGGCGATGGCGGTAGAACGCACGGCGTCGACGCTCACCAGAGGGGCCAGCTCGTCAGTGAGGTACGCCCCGTGAGTCAGGATATTCTGCTCGTACCAGGCATCCCTGTGCTCGGGAGCGGCGAGAAAATCCCGTTTGCTCCGGTTACAGTTGGCGTGTGCCAGTACGAAGTTGTGGCCCAAATCGATTGGATAACGACGCCAGGGGATGAAATGGTCTACCTCGCCATTCCCGTGTATCGCCTTGTTACAGTAAAAACAGGTTCCCGCCTGCAAGTCCCTCAAAACCTCCCCCACTCGCCCCAGCGCCTGACGGCTTGAACCAAAGAGAAAATTCTCCAGCCCTACACTGGGGCCAATCAGTGGCTGATTCCCCTTGATGTCGCAGATAAGCTGCAACCAATGCTGTCGGGAGAGGGAGACCACCAGATCGTAAAAGCGGTGGAGACAGTAGAGAATGCCGGGGTTCAGGCAGATATGATCCGCGCCCCTTTGATGAGGATAGAGGTGTCACTCCTCTCGCCCACCCAATATCTGCAGACGCCACAAGGGCCCCTCAACAAGGATGCGCCGAACTCGGGCAAGAAGAGGCCGCCAGGCGTCGTGACGACGCAGTGCAGTTACCGAGCGGACCCCCTCTGCACGCAGCCGGGACAACTCCGTCAGCATGATGGCCTGACGACCGCTGCTCTGTTTGAGCAAGGTAGCCGTTTCTCCCGTCGCCGAGTAGGGCAGACTGTGCTGCCAATAAAGCTCCACAAACTTGGTGGCCAGTTCGTCCAGCGTAATAGTGCGCGCCGCGGTCAGATCATGGGTCTCGGTACTGCGTTCAATCGCGATATCTGCAATCCCGTGAAGCAAGGCGCACTTGTAAGTGGCCACAAAATCGCCTTCGGTAAAGATGCGTTGCAGATAGGCAATAAAAGCGAGTTGTTGCTCAGGGGAGGCGTGCATGTTCACCCCCAAGGATCAGACTCTGCCAACTCAAGCCGCTACGCGCCAAGGCATCCTCCTGTGGTTCTGACACATGGAGCAGTGTCATCCCCTCCTCCAATGCAAGCCGCTCCACCTCATCGACAGCTACCGGATACATGGCTCGCTCCCGCATATCCTGCTCCGAGATAACCAAACGAAGACTCAATACCAGATAACCATCTGGTGAGAGCAGCTCATGAAGACGTGCCAGCGCCAAGGGACGAGACTCCGGGGGGAGATGCATCCAGACAGCACTGAGCAAAATCAGATCAAAAGTACCGGTCACGCGAGAGAGAGCCGGCATAGCGTCATTGACCCACGCAACTGCAGCCTCACAGGTATGACATTGACCTTGTAGAGCGAGTGACTGACAGGGCTCGGCAGCGACCACAGTGTTGCCCTGATGGAGCCCCGCTAAAAACGCGGCATCCCGACCACTGCCAGCCCCCACATCAAACACCCTGCGCGGTGCAGCCAAAAGCCAAGGCTCCAGCAGAGTGAGCCAGTCGCAATGAACAGTGCGCGCAGATACCTGCTGGTAACGGGTCGCCAATTCGGTGGCGTGGCGCTGCTAGTAATCGAGGGACACTATGCGTTCCGATCGGAGAAGTAAGAGAAATAGTCCAACAAGATCAGTGGGTTGACCATGACAAGGACGACACTTTCCACACATGAACGATTGAGGGGGCAGAGGCATTTACAAAAACGGGATGCCAGCCAAAAGAAGCGCGGCCAGAGGGCTCTGAATGATGCCACCGCTCAACATTTCGGGTAATATTTGTCCAACTCACTGATCTCTTGGCACTTATTATCGCCATGAGAGGTCAACGCCAGATGGAGATGGCTATTAATGAACTCGACTGATGTCGTGGCCCTGTTTGGGGATGACTCGTGCTATCGAAAGGCTGGTTCTCATGGCTCGCCACGATCAACGTAACCCCCATATTCCACTGATCGCCTCCCACTGCTACGTGCAGAGACCTAACGCAACCCGACCGGACAGACTACGCCGCTTCGCCATGATGGGTATGTCGCAACTGGTGTTGGGCTATGCCGGACGCAGTAGCGAGACTCATCCTATCCACCGCCTGCTCAGTCAGATAAAGGTTGGCGATGCCGTGCGTATCGCTCCCGATAAAAACAACAAGCTTCATGTGTATCACCAGAATCACGAAATAGCTCGCCTCTCCCTGCTCGGCGAAGAGACCTGGAAATTCGACATGAATAGCATCCGTGAAGCCCGAGTGATTGCTCTGGTGGAACGACGTAAAGAACAGGAGAAAGAAGAGTATCAACCCCAGATATGCATCGAGCGCTGGGAGATCCCAATCATTGAGTTGGAGTTGTAACATCAGGTCTCAGTACAGCAAAACGGTGACCAGCGGCAATTTTCATCAGATGGCCCATCCAGAGCCATATCTGTATTCATTTTGCCGATCGCAAGGTGCAGCCAGTTCGGCTATTTCCAATGTCGCTTGCCCTGCGCCACAAACCGAAACAAAAGTTGCATATTTTAGGATATCCCTCATCGTGCCATCATGAGTAATCTCCATATCACATACAGCTTACGGTTGCTTTAATGGCCATAAAAGTGCAGGAAATGCGATGTTTTAACTCAACATAGGCAGTCAAAGTCCAGAGCGTCCTCCACGGATATCACCACCATTGAAATCGTTTTCTTTTTAGGCAAAGAACCTGAGTTAAATCAAATAAAGTTGAATGCCGTCTTTGGTATGGTGAGAAGATACCAAGCGATCCTCCCTGTCGCTTCCCCTGCTGGCTCTGCCAGATGCAGCATTTTCTGCGCCTTGAAAGCGAGTTTATGACGCCATGATCACCATCACCCTCGATGGGGCTCAGTTGACGGTTGACCCGACCAGAACCCTGCTCCAGATAGCCAAACAGCACCAGATCGATATCCCCTCCCTGTGCAGTGACAACACCAGCGCTCCCAAAACGCCGTGCGATCTCTGCGTGGTCGAGATTGCCGGGCTCGGCATCCGGTGCGCCTGCGAGACGCGCCCCAAGGCAGGGATGATGGTCACGACCCAAAGCGATGCCCTGCGCGCGCACCGTCAGCAGGCGCTCGGCCGCATCCTCGCAGATCACTACGCCGATTGCGAAGCCCCCTGCCAACGCGCCTGTCCGGCCGGGGTGGACATTCAATCCTATCTGCACCACCTCGCCATGGGGGAGCACGAGGCGGCGATGGCCGTCATCAAGCAGACCCTGCCGATGCCCCTCTCCATTGGCCGGATCTGCCCCGCTTTTTGTGAAGCGGAGTGCCGCCGTGCGCTGGTGGATGAGCCGCTGGCCATTCGTCAGCTCAAGCGCCATGCCGCCGATCTCGATCTGGCCGAGGTTGCCCCCTATCAACCGGCAAAGAAGCCCGCCAAGGGCAAGCGGGTGGCCATTATCGGCAGCGGCCCGGGCGGTCTCACCTGCGGCTATTATCTGGGTTACGAAGGGTTCGAGGTCGATCTGTTCGAGGCGATGCCCGAAGCGGGTGGCTGGCTGCGCTACGGCATCCCTGAATACCGGCTGCCCAAGGCGATCCTCGATCAGGAGATCGACCTGATGTGCCAAAGTGGCATGCGGATCCACACCAGGCAGCGACTGGGCCACCAAATCACCCTCTCGGAGCTGTGCCGCGACTATGATGCGGTCTGTCTGGCGGTTGGCGCTTCCAAGGCGGTGCCGATGGATTACCCGGGCAGCACCCTGGCCGGTTGCTATCTCGGGGTCGATTACCTCAAGGATCGGATGCTGGCCAAGCGGCTCACCACCGGCAAGAGGGTGGCGGTGATCGGTGGTGGCAACACCGCCATCGACTGCGCCCGTACCGCCATTCGGCTGGGAGCGGAAACCACCCTTATCTATCGTCGCACCCGCGCCGAGATGCCCGCCGAAGCGTACGAGATCGACGAGGCGGAGCACGAAGGGGTGCGCTTCATGATGCTGACCAATCCGGTGGAGAATCTGCCGGACAGCCGTGGTCGCGTCTGTCAGGTGCGTCTCGAGAAGATGGCCCTCGGCGAACCGGATGCCTCCGGTCGCCGCCGCCCGGAGCCCACCGGCGAGTACCTTGTCGAAGAGTTCGATACCGTGATTGCGGCGGTCTCCCAACAACCGGATCTCAGCTTTATGGAGGGGGAGCCCCTCACCCTCCCCTTCACCCGCTGGCAGACGCTGGAGTCCCATCCCGAGACCATGCACAGCGGTCACGGCAACCTGTTTGCCATCGGCGATCTGCGCCGTGGACCGGCGACCGCCATCGAGGCGGTCGCCGATGGCCGCAAGGCCGCACTGGCCATCGACCAGTTCCTCCATGGGGATATGGTCGATCCGGTGCACCCCTTCAACGCCTGCAAGGCACCCAAACTCAAGCAGGTGGATCCCGCCCAGTTTGCTCACCTGAAAAAAGTCGCCCGCAGCATCATGCCTCATTTGGCAGATAAGGATCGCGAGGGCAGCTTTGCCGAGGTAGAGCGCGGCATCAGTGACCAGGATGCCCGCAGCGAAGCCAGCCGCTGCCTGGAGTGCGGCTGTCAGGCCAACACCGATTGTGCCCTGCGCGACTACGCCACTGAATACAAGGTCGACCAGCGCGCCCTCGATACCAGCCAGTGCCAGAAGTTTGCAGTGGATAACAGCAGCGAATTTATCGTGTTCGATGCCAACCGCTGCATCGGCTGCGGCCAGTGCGTGCAGACCTGTGGCGAACAGGCGGTACAAGGGGTGCTGCACTTTGCCAAAAACAGCGATGGCACCCTCTCAAACCGCCCGCAGTTTGATGCCGGGCTGGCAATGGGCGACTCCCACTGCGTGCAGTGCGGCGCCTGTGTACAGGTCTGCCCCACCGGCGCCCTGGTGGATGCCCGCGACAAGTCACAGGGGCGCACCGAGCTGCTCACGCCGGTCAATACCATCTGCACCTACTGCGGGGTCGGCTGCGGTGTCACCCTCTATGTCGATGAGGCGCGCAACCGTATCCGCTATGTGGAGGGGAACCGCAACTCACCGGTCAATCAGGGGCTGCTCTGCGTCAAGGGGCGCTTCGGCTTTGACTTTATCCAGAGCGAGGAGCGCCTCACTACCCCGCTTGTCCGTAAAAATGGCGAGCTGGTGCCTGCCAGCTGGCAGGAGGCCATCGCTCTGGTCGCCGAGCGCTTCACCGCCCTGCGCCAGCGCTATGGCAGCGATGCGCTGGCAGGTTTCTCGTCGGCCAAAACCACCAACGAAGAGAACTACCTGTTCCAGAAGTTCATGCGCCGGGAGCTTGGTACCAACAACGTGGATCACTGCGCGCGGCTCTGCCACGCCTCCACCGTTACCGGGCTGGAGGCGTCGCTAGGCAGTGGCGCCATGACCAACGACATCCCGAGCATCGACCACTCGGATCTCATCTTCATCATCGGCTCCGACACCTCGGCCGCCCACCCCATCATCGGCTCCCATATCAAGCGAGCCGTCACCACGGGCAAGGCGCGGCTGGTAGTGGCCGATCCGAAGCGGATCGAGATGGCCGACCACGCCAGCCTCTATCTGGCCCACCGCCCCGGCACCGACGTGATGCTGCTCAACGGCCTGATGCAGCAGATCATCCAGAACAACTGGCACGACAAGACCTATATCGCCGCACGGGTAGAAGGGTTCGAGGAGTTGCAAGCAGAGGTACTCTCCCCGGCCTATGCGCCAGACAAGGTAGCCCTTGTCACCGGCGTGCCGGCCGAGCAGGTGATCGAGCTCGCCCGCCTCATCGGCACCGCCGAACGCACTGCCATCTACTACTCCATGGGGATCACCCAGCACACTACCGGCCATGACAACGTGCGCGCCATCGCCAACCTGCAACTGCTGTGTGGCAACATCGGCATCGAAGGGGGCGGCATCAATCCGCTGCGGGGCCAGTCCAACGTGCAGGGAGCCTGTGACATGGGGGCACTGCCCAACTGCCTGCCCGGCTATCAGAAGGTGGCCAACCCCGAGGTTCATGCCCGCTTCGCAGCCGCCTGGCAGCAGCCTGACTTGCCGCGCACGCCCGGCCTAACCCTCACCGAAACCATAGATGCCGCCTGTGCGGGCAGCATCAAGGGGCTCTATGTGATGGGTGAAAACCCGGTGTTGAGCGATCCGGATCAACATCACGTCATCGAAGGGCTCAAGCAGCTGGAGTTTCTGGTGGTGCAGGATATCTTCCTCTCCGAAACTGCCCAGCTCGCCGATGTGGTGCTCCCCTCCTGCTCCTTTGCCGAGAAGAGCGGCCACTTCACCAACACCGAGCGGCGGGTGCAGCGCATCTCCCCCGCCCTCAAGGCGCCGGGTGACGCGCGGGAGGATTGGTGGATCATCCAGCAGATCGCCAACGCCATGGGTTGCAACTGGCGCTATCAAAACCCGCAGGAGATCACCGCCGAGATCTGCCTGGTTACCCCGCAATACGCCGGCATCCAGTGGGACAAGGTGGGAGCGCAAGGGCTGCAGTGGCCTTGCAACGATGTGGCGCCCGAAGGCACTCGCCTGCTCCACGGCAAGCAGTTCACCCGCGGTAAGGGGGAGATGGTCGCGACCCCGTTCCGCTATGCCGCCGAACTGCCCGACGAGACCTATCCCATCGTGCTCACTACCGGCCGCCTGCTGGAGCAGTTCCACACCGGCACCATGACCCGCAAGACCAGGGGGCTCGACAAGCTGGCTGGCCCGCGGGTGATGATGAGCGTGGCGGACGCCCAGCGGTTGGGGATCAGCAACAGTGAGCGGGTGAAAGTCACCAGCCGCCGCGGCCATATCGAACTCCCCGCCTTCGTCACCAAACGGATGCAGCCGGGCGTGGTCTTTATCCCGTTCCACTTCGCCGAAGCCCCGGCCAACCGGCTTACCATCAATGCCACCGACCCCCACGCCAAGATCCCCGAATTCAAGGTGGCGGCGGTGCGCATCGACAAGGTAAAGTGCCACCTGTCCTCAGCAGACAAACATGAGATGGAGACCATCTGACCGGAATAAACTACGCAATCAGCTGGATAAATCACAATAAAAAGAGCCACCCAAAGGGTGGCTCTCTACAAAAATCAAGATCCATTTACACTCACATAACTAATTGTTCCTAGTGCATACTCCATAATCCAAATATGCCAAGGAACTACTTGGTGAGAGCATCGACGGTTGCACCACCACTCTTATCATCACTTCGATAGCTGTCAATATAGGTACTATTATCACGCTCAAGTGCAAAATGGTAAGTGCTTCCGCTTAACGACTCAAGATTAACAGTCACAGTATCACCTTTAACACTAATTCGTCCTTCCGGATCAACTTTAACATTAAAGTTAGCATCTGTGATTAATTCAACTTGTGTTAATGTTCTTGTTGGATCACTAAGGCTTAGTGTCAATGTATCAAAGTCTTTATTTAATATAATAGATACTGGAGATGATATTTTAATACCTCCAACAGAAACCTCATCATTACCCCACAAATTGGCTAATATGTTTTCCCCATTGGTATCCTCTGCAATATGTGCTTTATTATCTGAGCGAGTCACTCTAATATCTGGATTATTGGCATACTCATTTAACTCATGGCTATTGACTCCATTTAAAATAACATACTGGTAGCCAGACACATGCTCGTCCTGTGGAATAAATGACGCTAACGTATACCCATTGACCGCTTTTTTTGTTGTACCTATATCCGACCAATTAGCAGAGACGCGTTTTTTCTCCATTACAATGTCTGTCCCTTTCGGGAACCAATAACCTACATTAGCCCCATGAACATTCCCTTCAACAAGAAATGAAGTTACATTGTTATACTCTTCCTTTACATCAGGCGAAATAGAAACACCATTTACCTCTACTTTATTAGTTCCATTTGCATTTAATTTCCTACTGTCAATTATCGTTCCCATCTCGACATTCTCATTGCTGCGAATATCTGAGCCAACAGCTATAATTTTGTTATTAAGAACAAACCAAGACTTCAATGCACTGATACTATCATTATGATTATGGAAGTCAGCACCAATAGCAGCTAATGTTTTGTATGCAGCACCACCAACTCTCTGCATATTAACCTGCTTGTTTTTACCAACTCTCGATGCGACTTTATTATTATTTGTGCAATCACCCAACGATTCGGTTAAATCAATGGTAGTACCAGAAACCCGGTATGGGTTAATCAAAGGCCAATAGTCAGTATATTGCAGAAGATCTGCATTATATAGATAGGTCGCACCATCACCAGTAAACCAACCTTTTCTATTCTCATTATTCATACACTCAAAATTTCCGACTCTGGCAGAATGCAATGCCAGGGCAAAAGTATAACCGTTTCCTTGATAAACAAATCGGTCCATGTCTGGAAAATAAGATGCCTGAGGAGATTGAACTACAGGATGTATGCTTGTATCTTCAATTAATTTTTTTGCTTTATTATAAATAACGAAATCTTGCTGCCCTTGCAAAAAACCCTTTGTATTATCTGAAATGATTTGCCCTTTTATAAATTCTGATATTTTATTTCTATCATTTATGGTTGCTGCATCAATGAATCTAAACATAGATGCCAAAACTGCATGACCTTCTACATGATTTTGCCGCTCACCTCTGGCAATAGCTCGACCATTTTGCATATCCAGCATTTGTCCAGAATACATAAAAGGGAAAAAACTTTTATACAGAATATTATACACTCTTAATAGCTTTGGATCGTCTGCAGGCCATTTTGAATTAGCCATTAGATTCATCACCTTACCAACACCTTCAAGTAAAACATTACCATAAGTACCAGTGTATGGAATATCACCATGCTGGATAAAGGATCCATCATGATAAAATCCATCATCCGTTGTTACAGGATCCAGAACTTGAGGTAATACATTTAGTGCGTTTTTAATCTCGTCTTCTCTCTCCGAAATTATTCCACGCACAAGTACAATTTGTACCATATCAGTACGGTTGCCACCTGTAGCTTCACGATTAACAGGATTGCTGGAAGCGCTAGCCCCTTCACTAACACCATTCCGGTCTGGCAATGGCGAAAAATATCTACTGGCTTCTGTATAATTTTTAATTTGTTCAGATGTAAGATCAGGATAAATCAAGGTCAATATATCATTTGTCGTTTTTGGTATACCAATCTCCCAATCCCACCAGTTGCCATATTCCAACGCTCCAACTTTATAGTGTTCCTTAACCAAATAATCCAAGGAACTGATAATGCTTGATAGCAAAATACTATTTCCTTGTAATTCACCTGGGAAGTGATATGCCTTTGCCATAGTGAGCAATCTGAGCATTGATGCTCTAATATTCGGGCCAACAACCTTGCCACCATTAGCATAATCGAATGGAAGATCGCTCCAAAGCGAATTCCTAGTATCAGTTACAATCAAGGAACTGAGGTACTTTACCGCATCCTGATTAACTTTATTGATCATGCCAAGTTGATAGCTATCATACTCTTGACCTGACACACCAATAATGGCCTCAGTCCATTTATCAGCCAAAACCTTATAATCCGGTGCCAACTCATGAGCTGCGGTTAGATTACTCATAAAAAATGTAAGCAGTGCAATTTTTTTTATAGAACCCATCATCTTACTCCTTTCAATTAAAAATAAAGCTGAAGAAATTAACCACCAGCTTTATTTATGCATATTAATCACCTTACCATGTATATTTTATACCAATACGATAGCGAGTTTGCCGGTTATCTGAATAACGATCTTCTCTAAGATTGCCAACCTCAAAAAATGGTTTCCAATTTTTATCTATTGCATAACTAACTTTAATATTATGCTGAGTATCATACTCCTTCCCATTAAATTCTGGCATTGCACCACTCGCCATTTGCTTAAACAAATCGAGCTGATATTCAAAGTCAAAATCATTATATTTATAACCAACCCATGCATCAAATTCTTGTATTTTAGAACGATACCCATAATTTGTGACTGGATTTATCGTTTCATAATCCCAAAACTTCCATTTATAACGACCTTGAACTCTAAAACCATTATCGAAGCTATAATTCAACCTTACAAATGGAATATGAACAGCACCATTTGATGATACATCGAATGAAGAGCCAACCAAGCCCGTCAAATTTTTATTTAAGGCTTTATAATAAAATGCACATAACTCAGAGCCGTCAAGATATGTAGAATCAAAAACTTGGGATGGATTACTGTTACCATATCGAGCATCAAGCTCAAATCCTATATTTTTCCCCGTATCAACATAAACCTTAAACCTATCGTCATGTTTTTTCGAGCCATCAGCATAACCATGACGATATTCCACCGTTGTCTTATAATCATTTGCCCATGCCTGACTAATCGAAAGAGAAAGCAAAGCAATAGGTAAAAATTTGACATAGCCTTTCATTTAAATAACTCCTGTTTCCAATTATTATTTTTACAATATGTTATGAATATGTTTTCAATACGCCAACAGGCACCTCTGTTGGACGCCATGGATCACCAGTATGCTCTAACCATGGGATTAGTTCGTTTTCTGTTAATTGATTAATCAAATCCATGTTATTACTAGCAATATTATGCAATTGATAAGGATCGTTATGATTATCATGCAAAATATATGTCAACGACTTACCTATCTTCCGATCGATAACCATCGTATAGCGTTCAGTTCTAATTCCACGTCGGCCATATGATTGCGCACCATATGGCATGAAAGTATAAAACTGTGATGTCGGCACAACATCACCAGCTTCCCCCCTCAGGGTTTTAACATAATTATTCCCTTCTACCGTATCGGGTATTAATGCTTCAAAATCGAGTAACCCGAATATTGTTGGATATATGTCAGGAGCAGAAAAAAGTAAGTCATCTTGTTTTGGTTTTAGTTTCCCTGGCAACCTAAAAATCATTGGAATCCTCATCGATTCCTCATAATGAACATTTTTTGTCGGTTCACCATTTGAACCCATACAACTACCGTGATCTGAAAAAAATACAACTAATGTATCATTTTTCAACCCTAGGCTATCCAACTCATCCAATATTCTTCCGAATTGTTCATCAACACCATGAACCATAGCCATGTATTCTTTGAAATACTGGGGACCATATCCTTCTAGATACTCTTTATTCCATTGAACATTTGGCCTACTATTCAATTCTTTCGATGTCTTCCCATCAAACTTATCTAGATATTTTTTGGGTATCTCATCGTATGGGGAGTGGGGGGGATTCATTGATACTACAAGTGCAAATGGCTTATCTTTATCGCGATAAGACCCATTTTCATTACGGAGATATTTTATCGCAATATCGGCCTCATGTTCAGGACTCCACTGATTTACTTTTATCGGATTATCACGAGGAGTATTATTGGCCCAATACATAGGTGACATATGCTTATCATACGTACCATATGAATACCAAAAATCAAAACCATGTCGACGATCCGGTGCCGTCCAATCATTCCAATAACGTCCCTCCATTGGGTTATTATAACTTGGAATAAAAGGCGCACTGGGGGCATCGAGGTGCCATTTACCAATATACCCCATTGAGTAGCCTTGCTGGCTCAGAATATCTGACCAAGTCACCGAGCCTTTTTTCAACTCAATACCAAAGTCTTTTCCGCCAAACTGGCCAGGCATACCAGTATGGCTGTTACCTTGTATACCATTACGATATGGATATTGCCCCGTCATCAACATACCACGAAATGGGGTACAAAGCGGAAAATTGGATACAGCTTGCCGAAGAACAACACTCTCTTTCGCAAATCTATTTATATTAGGGGTATATGATGGGTCTTGCCCCATAAATCCAAGAGCATGAGCTCTCATCTCATCTGGAAATACAACTAATAGATTTGTTTTTCCATTGATACGCCCAGTGGATGCGCCTCCACTTAGTGATGTTTGACACCCTGAAATTGATGAAGTCATAGCGACCGCGCCGGTTGCCGCTAGTCCCTTCAGCAAATCACGCCGAGAGATGGACATGTTTCACTCCAGAAATGATAGAGAATTTCGATACCTTTGTTTTCAACTCTTGCCAACAGTTGAATGATAACCAAAAGAAAGAAAAGGCATAGTGCCCAAGATCACACAAACAAAATGAAAGCGCTGGCGTGTGCTTTTTATTTCAAAAAAAGACAGTGGCAGATCAGGTGAAGTGAAGTGAAGTGAAGTGAAGTGAAGTGAAGTGAGAATAGATGTAAAAAATCATCCCCGAAGAGATGACTTTTACATTCCCAATAAACCATCAGCACCTTGCCAAAACTAACCATTATCCAATTCAGACAGCGGCCAATGTTCAAAATAGATATGTTGTGCTTGCCAATCTACCTTAGCTTGATTGTCACTTAATAAGTGATGGGCAACAGTAAATGCAAATTCAAAACTGACACCGAGGCCCTTGCCTGTGATGAACTGCCCATCCACAACAACTTTTTTATCAACATATGCACCATCAGAAAACTTCTTCTCCAATCCGCTGCCACAGGTATATTGATGATGTTGTAACAAGTTATGTGCAGCAAGAACCTTTGCACCTGAAGAACAAAGCGCACAAATTAATTTATTGTTAGCAATATGATTTGTAATGAACTTGTGAACATATAAAGAACCAAAAAGATTGTCGGTTCCTTTGGGGCCACCAGGCATCATAATGGCGTCATACAGAAAATCTACCCTTTCATCCAGAAGAGCATCAGCCTCAATTCTGGTACCGAAATATGTTGATATTTTTGTTATTGCCATGCATGAGAGTACATCTACTTTAATATCCAGCCTTCGCATTATATCGATAAATACGACCGCTTCAGCCTCTTCGAATCCATCAGCCAATAGCACCGCCACATGTTTAAAACCATTCATACGGAACCCTTAGAAATCAAACTGATAGTATTTTTCACATTAAGACCAATAGAGTCCCAATCATGACCATTAATAGCTGACGGAGTGGCAATCCAAGTACCACCGCAGGCTAATACTTGCGGCAATGCCAGATAGCTCAGCAAATTACTCAAGTTAATTCCTCCAGTAGGCATAAATCTAACTTGGGGATATGGTCCTGCCAGCGACTTCAGCATAGCTACACCACCAGAGGCTTCTGCGGGAAAGAATTTCAATAGTTGAAGTCCCAGCTCCAACCCCTGTTCTATTTGGCTAGGATTATTTACACCTGGAATAATCCCGATCTCTGCATCCTGACAGTATTTAACAATATTTGGATTCAATCCGGGACTGATCACAAAGTCAGCACCGGCACTAATAGCTTGATCCGCTTGCTCCCGTGTCAATACTGTTCCAGCGCAAAGAATAATATCAGGGATTGTTGCCTTTATTTGACGAATAGCTTCTGCTGCTGCTGGAGTGCGAAAGGTGATCTCGGCAGCAGGCAAACCATTTTCAACCAAAGTTGAACCCAACATGGCTGCATCCATGGCATTGTCGATCTGAATCACCGGGGCTACTTTTAATTTCCCCAACCGCTCTTGCCACCTGCTCATCATGATTTCAACTCCTTCGTTAACGTCTCAATATAGTGGCGGCCAATGATGGCGCCTCGATGCTGTATAACTTCTGCAGCGACCTTGTTACCCCATCGGCAACACTCCGCTACCGATAGCTTATGATGTCGAGCAGCCAAAAACCCCGCGTTAAACGAATCACCAGCAGCTGTCGTATCGATCACATTCTGGACCTGTTCACCTCGACTCAATCCACAGCCAACATTCAGTACGGACCACATAGCACCTTCTTTACCCAATTTGATAATAACTTGGCTAACACCAAGATGGTGCAAACGCTCAATAATCATCTCTGAACTCTGAGGTTCATCCAGCAGCAAACTTTCATCATCTGCAGTTACCAACGCAATATCACACAGTTGATATAACCGATTAATCCACATTGCCGCATGAGCATGATTATTCCAGAGACGAGGACGATAATTTGAGTCAAATACAATCGTGACACCAGCGGCTTTAAGTGACTGTAAAGCCAAAATCAATATCTCCTTATCCTCTTCAGGTAAAATAGCGATACTGATCCCAGAGAGGTAAAGCAACTCTAAACTATGTAGTTTATCCATACATGATGTAAATTTCTCATGCTGACAGAGAAAACGTGCTGCGGATTCATTACGCCAATAATGGAAACAACGCTCCCCCTGCTTATCTATCTCGATGGCATACAGGCCAGGAAGCCGCTTCTGATCTCGCAATATCATAGAGCAATCTATCTGCTCTTCTTTCCAACGTTCCAACATACCATTGCTGTAATGATCATGGCCCAGTACAGTAACATAACGAGGAAATAGATCTGGTAATAATCTAGAGAGATAAATAGCGGTATTCAGGGTATCGCCCCCAAACGCTTGCTGCTGAATGCCGAATGCAGGTCCGCTCAATTCAACCATGCACTCACCGAGAAGCGCGATACCATCAGGTTGTTTATCCATTTGAGTTATTCACCTTAATCGTAAGGTACATATGAGTCACCATTTACTATCAGTGAAAGAGTTGACGCATTCCCGCATACCCAGTTCATAAGTTTGCAACGAGCAAACACGTTCCATGTTGCAAGTATCTTACTGGCACTGGAACACATCATGCCCCAATAGTTTCGATTTAAACTACAATGGAAGAATAACGAAACGAAATGACAATCGCAAAGATCTTGATCACATAAAATAAAAAAGAATCGTAAGTTACACTAGAAAAAATGAAACATTTTTGAGGTGTAACAGGTAACTCCCTTTCGAAGCAGATTGTTTTTCGGTCTTTCTGCCCTTCCTATGACCCATTCTTTACAACGATTCCACCAGCGTTGCTGCTCCAAACGTCGCGTCAAAGGACTCTGCTGCGCGGTATAATCAAAACGAAACAGCGCAACCACTTCATTTGTTTCCCTTACACCCTGCAGCTGGAGTCCAATAGCAGGTATCGCAAGAGTAAAATCACCTTGCTCGACCGGTAGTGGTAATGGTTTCGCCTCCCAGAGACCACTTCGATCCCCGCAATAGAGAGCCATATTCAAGGCCCGCAAAGACCAGAGGCTACTTGCTGGGCCACTGTAGTTATCTATTAACCTATCATCACACCCAAATACTCCTTGGGTTGGAAGGCCTGCTTCCAATGCCCCATTCGAAATAAAATAAGAAAGCGAAGAACTAAAAGCATGCTTCACTTCACCTGGTGGCAAGATGCCGTGATCTGCAGCTGCAATCAGAGGGGCTGCTGCAGCTAGTCGATAGCAAGCACTACGGCCAAAAAAGGGTAATCCCTGCGTAGTGAAAAAATAACGATAGGAAGCAACAAATTCAGCTAGAGTGCCACGAATAAACTCAGGGTCAAAATCAGGAAGGATTTGGTCTAGCCAATAAAATGAGTAATGAAAACCCCACGCATTATAATAGTCATAGTTACCTAATGCACCATCGCGAAACCACCCAGCGCCAACATGAAACTCTTTAATCCTTTCGTATTTATCATGGTCTACATGATCCACACCAGCTAACGATTTCAGGACAAACTGAACGGTCAGTGGAAATAAATGCCAATTATTATCAACAGTAATTAATGTATTTACCTGACTAAACCAAGCTACTATTCTAGCTTGTTCATCATGATTAAATCTTATCCAAACATGTTCCCTGCTCAACCATAGAGTCAATGCTAAATCCGCACTTTCACAGATACGTTGATCGCAGTCATGCATCACTCCCCAAAAGCCTGGGTGATTTGGGTCTGTTCCAGCAAGAAAAGCTGCATGAATGATATCTGCCGGCGATAACTGCCGACCATCTGCCAAGGCTAAATTGCTTTCATTTGGCCCCTTTGAATATAACCAGGCAGCCAAAGTAGGTAACAACCGGCTAGCCCCCTCCATGGCATCAGTTCGAGCACTCTGCTGGCTTGGTCGTCCGGGATAATAAGCATGGGTATAATCCCAAACAGCATAATGATCAAACGCCTCAGCCACATATTTTACTAACTCATTACACTGATATTTTAATCCAGCCTGAGGTATCGAGAAAACCTTTGCTATATGATTATCATTGTGTGTATATGAACGTTTTTTGTGAAAAAATCTTAGTAAGTTTTCTTGAAAAAGATGAAAATACATGGCCCAGTCCGGATTTTCATACGGGACAATTGGTCGTTTAGTTATTTTAATGTCACTCATTTAAACCCTCTCATATTCAAATAATTACATGGCTATCTAACAGATAAAATATTATGTATACTCATATTATCAATGCTGAGGTAAAGCAATGCTTTAATTATGTCTCTAGCATTACCCAATGCCTATGCATAACATTCGCTGCAATTCCACCACGTTGTATCTCCTCAGCCATCATCTGCATTTTGGGAGCAGTATGATAAAATATTTGGCGATATGATGTGCAGAGATAATTATGACGATACCGCTCTCCGGATATCGATAACACTCGATGTTTTGGACATCCACCATAACAAAGTGAATAGACCTCACATCGCTTGCATTGCTCGGTCAATTTCTGTGACTTTGCGGTACCAAATCTTTTTTGCATCTTGCCCGTAGCCATACTGACAAGTGAATGTAGATGGATATTGCCCAGTTTGTTGGCCGGATATACATAATGATCACAAGAATAAAGATCACCATTGGCCTCAATGACGATTGCCTGCCCACACTCTTTTGAGTGAATGCATAGAGAAGCGGGATATCCCATCCATACAGCTAATATACTGTCAAATATGCGAATAAAAACTTTACCAATATCAGCCCTACACCACTCATCAAATACATCATTCATAAAGCGACCATATCCATGTGCAGGCACAGAGAAATCCATTAATTTTGGATTTGGCATAGGTGTATAATGGCCATTATTATCAGCCTGACTAGCAGGTGACAACTCAACCAAAGGAATAAATTGCATGAAATTTGCCCCCAGTTTTTTCAGCGCAAGATAGGTGTCACGCCCCTTATCCCAATTTTTATCATTAATTACAGTCAGGGTATTAAACTCTACGCCAAACTCCGTCAGTAATTCTATCGCATGCTGTACCCGCTCAAATGTTGGGTTACCATTCACTGAAACACGATATGCGTCGTGCACACTTTGTAGTCCATCTACTGACACACCAACCAAGAAATTATGCTTGGCAAAAAAATCGGCCCATTGGCGATTAATCCCGATCGCATTGGTTTGAAAGCTGTTGGTAATATGCTTTCCATCCGCATATTGCTGTTGATACGCAACCACATTGCGATAAAAATCCAAGCCTGCGAGAGTCGGTTCTCCCCCCTGCCATGAGAAGTCTATCTGCTGGCTATGTTGAGAGCGGATATATTCCCGGATGTAACGCTTCAGGGTCGCATCTGACATAGTCTGTGATGCAGTGGGACTATCCTGATGAATGGTGTGTTCTTTCTCCAGATAAAAACAGTACTCACACTTGAGATTACAGCGATAGCCTGTTGGCTTCGCCATCATATGAAATGCTGTTTGACTCTTTTGAATAATGCTCATTGATACCGATACTTTAAAAATTGAAGCTGTAACCGTAGTATACGAAACCATATGAAAGTATTTGTTGTGTCGACTCACAATTAACACAACGGGCAAAAAGAAAATGAAAACACATAAAAGAAAAAACCCAGCCAACTGAACTGGGTTTTCATATCATTGCAACTTATGTACGCCACGACACTATATGAGTTGCATCACCTCTGTGGCAGCAAGCAAAAATACGCCAGCACCATAGTCAATATTATGGTCTCGCTGAACATCACGGGGATTAAATGCAGGCAACTGCACCCAACCCATCATGCCATTTTCATGAATGCAACCGAGTAATGCTTGCCAGGATGAAAGTACAGATGGGAGGTACTCATCACGAGCCAGAATCCCCTGATTGATCCCCCAGGCCAAACCATAACAAAACAATGACGTTGCACTGCTTTCTGGAGCGGGGAAATGCTCCGGATCAAGCAAACTGGTACGCCAAAATCCATCCGGCTGTTGATAACGACATATTGTCTTGGCCAAGCCGCAAAACAGTGTCAAGTAACGTTCCCGTGAGGGATGGTCATCAGGCATTCGTGCTAGCAAGCGAGGGATACTGGCCAGTACCCAACCCACCCCTCGACTCCAGAAAACCAGCTCTCCATTTGCTTCACGCAACTCCCCCCCTTTTCCATCAGGGATATAGCGATGATCACGAAAGAAAAGGCCGGTTTGTGGATCAAATAAATGATCCACCGCATCCCAAAATGCAGGCTCCATATAATCCAGATACTTGTGATCACCTGTCAGTTGGGAGAGCCCAGCAAACACGGGGGGGGCCATAAATAAAGAGTCACACCACCACCAATCCTGACGGCCAGGAGCAGGTGACTCCAGCATCAAATCGAGGGCCTTGATGGTCGGCTCCAGCGCTTCAATCTGGTTGACCAATGGATAGACATCCAGGTAGGCCTGGCAGCACACGTGATCATCAGCAAATCGTGGGTTGGGGCCGGCCCGAAAGCCGGTATGCAGGGTGTAGTTCATCACCCCGTCCAGGTACTCCGTGTCATCCGTTGCTTGCCATGCATTCGCAACACAAGACCAAAATACCCCCCGCTCCCAATCTGTATCTTTAATAAATCGAACCTTGCCACTACGACGAATCACACTACGGGTCTGATGGGCCGCTTGATAGCGATATACACGCTTCATCGCTGCCAGCACCTCAGCTCTAGCTACTGATGACATAGTCAGCTCTCCTTATCAACGAGCCAGCCAGCCGCCATCAACGGCCAATGTGTAGCCGTTCACATAGTCACTGGCAGCAGATGCCAAGAATACCGCAGGGCCAGCCAGATCAGATGGTGCACCCCAACGATTCGCTGGGATCCGTTCCAATATTGCGTTGTTACGAGCCTCGTCTGCACGTAAAGCAGCTGTGTTATCTGTTGCCATATAGCCTGGCGCAATGGCATTAACATTAATGCCGTGATGAGCAAGTTCAGTGGCCAGAGCTCTCGTCAGACCCATTACCGCAGACTTACTGGCTGTATAGGAAGGAACTCTCACACCGCCCTGGAACGAGAGCATTGAGGCAATATTGATGATCTTGCCACCCCGACCTTGTTTAACAAATTGCTTGGCTACCGCCTGTGACAAGAAAAATACCGTCTTTTGGTTGATATTAATCACGTCATCCCAATCCTTATTTGTAAACTCGAGAATATCCTGACGGCGAATAATACCAGCATTATTCACTAGAATATCTACACCACCCATTACTTCGACAGCTTCTGAGACAATTGCACCCAGCAAGTCCTGTTGCATCAAATTTGCTGTGATGTAGTGAAATTTCCGGCCCATTGCTTCAATGGCTGCCTGTGTCTCAGCAGCAGGTTCGTAACCGACACCAACGATATCAGCCCCAGCCTGCGCAAGACCCAATGCCATGCCCTGTCCAAGACCGGTATTACAGCCGGTCACCATAGCGACTTTACCCATGAGATCAAACATGTTCATATTTCTTCCTGCGACAAGGCGGATTGGCTTGCGTCAAGCAACCCGCATAAATTAATTGGTAGGGTTTACTTCAAATCACTCATGGCAACATGATCCATATCGTGGAAAGTCTGGTTTTCACCGACCATGCCCCAAATGAAGGTGTAAGCCGAAGTACCGACACCAGAGTGGATAGACCAACTCGGACTGATTACCGCCTGTTCATTACGTACCACCAGATGCCGAGTCTCCTGAGGTTCCCCCATGTAGTGGAAAACCAGGTTGTTCTCACTCATATCAAAATAGAGATAAACCTCCATGCGGCGTTCGTGGGTATGACAAGGCATGGTATTCCACAGATTGCCTGGAGCGAGTTCTGTCATTCCCATCAGCAACTGGCAAGTCGGCAGTACCGAAGGATGCAAGTATTTATAGATGGTGCGAACGTTACAATTTCCCTGACTTCCCAAAGATTCCGGAGCAGCCTCTTCACGAGAAATTTTGCGTGTCGGATAAGCATGATGAGCCGGAGCACAATTAAGATAAAAACGTGCAGGATGCTCCGGTTTTACGCTAGAAAATACAATTTCACGCGCCCCCATGCCAACATAGAGAGCCTCACGAGCACCAATCTCAAAAGTCTTACCATCAACAGTCACCAAACCTGGCTCACCGATGTTGATCACACCCAACTCACGACGTTGTAGAAAGAACTCAACCCCGATCTCCTTCCCACCTTCCAGGGAAAGAGGCTCACCAAGCGGTACAGCGGCACCAACGATGATACGGTCTATGTGACTATAGGTAAGATTGATTTTATTCTGCTGGAACATCTCTTCGATCAGAAAATGGCGACGCAGGCCACTTGTATCTAAGTGTTTCGCATGTTCACTGTGTATGGGTTGACGAATTTCCATTTTAAAACCTCAAGTTATAACCACAGCCACTGACATCGATGAAAATAACTAGCCATCAGTGCATTACTGACTGTTCATTCATGACAAAGAAGTCGTGAAAACTAATTCCTTATAATGCAGGGGCAAACACCTTATAAGACTCCCACGTAATAATGAATGAAGAGCATTATTAAAGACCCTCTTCCTCACTAATGCACTCCTCAACAATGGCAGCCTCCAGTGCCTTTCTCATATCCTGAATTGTACTTTTACCAATATCTTGAAGAATATCGACCAGCTCATGCAATGATGCACCGTCACGTTCAAATGCGGCATTTGCAATCATTGGTAAGTTAACCCCAGACAATACCTCTACCTGATCAGAATCCATTAAAATGACGGATGCTCGATTTGCTGGTGAACCGCCAGGAATATCTGTTAAAAACAGTACGCCATCGTCAGAGTTAACTTCCTGAGCTGCATTTCTCAGAGCAGTCTCCAAATCATCCGTCGACATGGACTCGACAAAGTCGACGAAGCGCATCTGCTCCGGCTCCCCCACAATCGCTTTCATTGCAGACTGCATTCCGGATGCAAAGTTGATATGTCCAGACACTACAATACCGATCATGTAATTTATCCCTCTTAAATAGGTGGGGGATATCCCACCCCATTAGTATTTATCAGCGTATTTAAATAATCCCAAGGTAATGCCCGACTACCCCAGCGGCCAATGTTGAGAAAATAAGCACTGGTGGCTTCGCCCAGAACCCGGTCCCCTTAACCATCTTGAACATAAAAAATACCAATGCTAACGGCAATAGATTAGGCATGATTTTGTCAAACAACGAAGCTTGAAGCTCTACCGTTTTACCACCGAGCTCTAAGGATGCTGTCGTCTGTAACTTGATAAATGTTGCCGATAGTGCGCCGATTACGAAAATACCCATGATATTGGCAGCTTTTGCCAACTTTTCTGTTGCATCACTCATGTTTACCATCGCTGCAGTACCAGCACGGTATCCCATGAACATCAAACCAAAATAAACAAAAAAGTGCACAATCTGATACAGCAGGAAGAAAACAAACGGACCAGCAATCGATCCTTCAATGGCAATCGACGCCCCCAGTGCTAATGTCAATGGCATCAACGTCATGTGGTCGATCGCATCGCCAATACCACCGGTAGGGCCCATACCAGCCACTTTCATTACGTTGACAGTAGACGGTTTTTCTTTATTCTCTTCCATTGCGATAGCTGTACCTAGCAGGAAGGTAAATAATTTCGGACTTGCATTGAAGAACTGCAGATGATTTTTCAATGCTTTGGCTAGATCATTTCTATTATTACCATGAATCTTTTTTAAAGCAGGAATAATGGAGTACGCAAAACCACCACCCTGCATTCGTTCAAAGTTGAAGTTGCCCTCCATAAACAAGCCACGTAAAGAACAGATCCACAAATCTTTCTTGGTGATGACTTTACGTACAGCGGTATCTTCATAAGCATCGATATTATCTACCAATGAATGATTTTTTACTTGAGATGCCTCGACATTGTTCCTCAGTGGAGACATTGTAATATCAGATGCCATCTTCAAATTCCTCTGCTTGCTTGTTTGAGTTGGTATTTCCACTAAAGAAGTAATAAAGTGCTGCGGCAGATGCGCCCAAGATTGCAACAGCCATGATTGGCAACTTCAAGTAGGTTGTCATTACAAAACCGATAAAAAACACCCCTGCAACTTCTTTGGACCACATGATTTTTAGCAGCATGGCGAAACCAATCGCTGGTACCATCTTGGCACCAATCCCTAGCCCTTCTAACAATACCGTTGGTGCATTTTCATCAATCCAGGTTGCACCATGTTCACCAAAATAGACTGTAGCAAATGCGACAACAGCGTATAGCATTGAGCGAAGTGAAATAGTCGCTATCAGTAATCGATCGATACCAGATGCATCACCTTGTTCAGCGTAACGATCCGCCTTACCCATAGTGAAAGAAGTCAATGCAAAGAAACCAATCACTAACATCTGCATCAGGACCGCGATGGGCATCCCGACACCCATAGCCACTTCTGCGGATTGACCAGTCATCACAGCAAATGCGACTGCTGCGATGGTGCCCATTGTGACATCAGGTGGCTGAGCACCTGCGTTAGGTACCAATCCTAACCAAGCTAACTCCAGAGTAGCCCCCGCAACCAAGCCAATTTGCATATCCCCCATAATCAATCCAACTACCGGACCGGTTATAATCGGGCGGTGGATATTTAGTGCGACATCATATTTATCGATACCACAAAAAAATGCCCATATTGCGACAAGCATAGCTTCGAAAAACATGCTTAATTCCTTTTTGAAAGTAAATGTAAATATATCTTATTTTTTAATGTCAGGCGGCGCCGTTAACCAGTTCAAAGATATCCAATGCGTTTTGATCAGGTGTATTTTGAACCGTGCAACATACCCCCTTTTGGGTCATGCTCTCAAATGCTTTAATATCATTATCATCAACAGACACTGTTTTTGCGATTTGCTTCTTGCCTTCATGATAATGCATATTCCCGATATTGCAGTGGGTGATCGGAACCCCTCCCTCTACCAAACGAGCAACATCTGTCGGGTTATTACAAAGAATAAATATTCGCTGTTTATCTGATGCATTATGAATCACATCAATTGTCTTTTTAATAGTAAAAAATCTAACTGCATATTCTCCACCTGCGGAAGCTTTCATACCAGCTTGCATAAAGGCAGCATTGGGGCCTTCTGCTGCATCATCATTAGCAACAAGAATCAGATTCGCCTCTGTGTGTTTACCCCATGTGATACGAATTTGTCCGTGTAACAAACGTTCATCAATCCTAGTCCATACAATATTTGGAGTTGTCATATATTTCATTCCTATGTTATAGGCATACCGGCATATATGCAGGCAACACACTAAGCCATCTGATTAAATTAACTAGCAACATCATTATGCTTGCAGGCACATACCTGATGTCGTTATTCGTCCCCGCCGCACTAACTGTGTTTTACTTAGCTTAACGCCAGTCCAGACATTAATAAATTGAAAGAAAACGAAAATGAGATCGCTTTCACGAAGTTAATAAAAAGACATCGAAAGAAGGAAGCCTCCCCAATGCTTTTTCTAACTGGTTAATTTCTTCTATAAGAATGCATCTCACTTGCGGCTAGTAAACAGATGAATCCAGCTCATTGCAGCACGTTAATAGACGTCAACAAACGGATATACATCGCAGGCAATAGATAACCTATCCAAATCAAATACGGTTCTCACTCATACACATACGGATTTTCGCCTCGACAACTTCCTCCATGGCGGCCATGGCGGGCACCAGATACTGGCGCGGGTCGCTGGCATCCGGATGAGAGCCAAGGAAGGCTTTCATCGCATCGGCGAAGGCGATCTTCAGTTCGGTCGCAACGTTGACCTTGCAGATCCCGAGTTCGATGCAGCGGCGCACATCGGCCTCCGGTACGCCGGAGGCGCCGTGCAGCACCAGCGGAATATCCACCTGCTCGCGAATGGCGGCGAGGCGGGCGAAGTCGAGGCGGGGCTCCTCCTTGTAGAGGCCGTGGGCGGTACCGATGGCCACGGCCAGCGAGTCGATATCGGTGCGGCGGACAAACTCTGCCGCCTTGAGCGGGTCGGTAAATTTGGCGTGAGCGGCATCGACGATGAGGTCATCCTCCTGACCGCCCAGCTGACCAAGCTCCGCTTCGACGCTGGCGCCCATGCGGTGGCAGAAGGTCACCACGCTGCGCACCTTCTCGATGTTCTCTTCAAACGGAAAGTGCGAGGCATCGATCATGGCGGAGCGAATACCCGCTTCGACCTTGTTGTGGATGTCCTGCTCGTCTTCGTGGTGATCCAGATGCAGCACCAGCGGGATACGGTACTCATGGGCCGCGGCCTGACAGATGGAGACCAGATACTCGACCCCGGCATGGCGATAGGTGCCCGGGGTGCCAGCCAAAATCACCGGAGAGCGCATGCGAGCGGCGGTGCGAGCCACCACCTGCACAGTTTCCAGGTTGTGGATGTTGAAAGCAGGTACGGCGTAGCCGCGGCGCTGGGCATCTTTGAGCATTTCATGGGAAGAGATCAGATACATAGTGACTCCTGAGCGTCCTGATTGACGCGAGATCCTGAGAAAAGGGAGGAGAGCTCGGTCGGATTTATCTCCCGGCCAGCCACCCAGATGTGTTGTTGATTGAGTTCAGTGGTGAGAGCGAGCAGGTTGGCCTGTTTGCCAACTGCCAGTGAACCGAGGCGATCGGCAATGCCGAGCATCTTTGCTGGTGCCAGCGAGGCCATTGCGATGGCTTCATCGAGCGGTACGTTCGCCAGCTGCACCATGTTGCGTACTGCGCCAAGCAGGGTGAGGGTGCTGCCCGCCAGACCGCCGGTTTCGGTGCGTACCACGCCGTTTTTCATCTCGACCCGATAGTTGCCGAGCAGGTAGTGACCGTCGGGCATACCTGCGGCACGCATCGCATCCGTGATCAGGAGCAGGCGCTGGCCAGCGCAGCAGTGACAGAGCTTGAGCACGCTCGGGTGGAGATGATGGCCATCGGCGATCAGCTCCAGCCAGGCAGCGGGATGGACAAGACCTGCACCGACCATGCCGGGTTCGCGGTGGTGCAGGCCGCGCATGCCGTTGAAGCAGTGCACCAGCCCGGAGGCACCCGCTGCCAGCGCCGCCATGGTGGTGTCGTGATCCGCCGCCGAGTGGCCCAGCATCACCCGCACGCCGTTTGCGGCAAGATGGTGAATGGCCGCGATGGCGTTGGGCTTTTCCGGTGCCAGCGCGACCACCTTCAGGCTGCCGCGCGCCAGCTGTTGCAGGTGGGTCAGTTCGGCAATATCCAGCTCCCGAAACAGCGCCTGATCGTGGGCGCCCTTGTTGTCCGGCGTGAAGTAGGGGCCTTCCAGATAGCAGCCGAGCAGCTCGGCGCCCGGCATGCCGCGGGCAACGCCATCGGCAATCCGATCAAGGGCTTGCTCTATCTCGGGGAGTGGTGCGGTGACCGTGGTGGCAAGAAAAGCGCCAACCCCTTCTGCCGCCTTGGCCATCGACAAGGTAGCCAAGGCATTGCTATCGCTATCCATGACATCGACACCGGCACCGCCGTGGACATGACCATCGATCAGCGCGGGCACCAGCAGCTCGACATCAAACCCCATATTTTCTTGAGAGAGAGAGCCTATCGCCGTTATCCAGCCATTCTCATGCTCTAGCCAGCAGGCCTCTCGCCAACCTGTTTCGGTTAACAGATGGCGCGCCCTGATCCGCTCGACCATTAAAGATCCTCCCCTGTCGGGTAATTAATGCCATCATTCCTGACACCGCCTGAATAAAGCTTTCCCAGCTCTGAACGCATAGAGTGGGTCCATGCTCCTGTGAATTGGAACCAGTTCACAGATGGATAACTTTGCTTCAGTAAACTGTTGCACATGACGGTTTACTCAAGTTCTGCTCGGGATACGGATAGATTGTGACCCCCTGCACGACTCGATTAACACGACCGCTCGGACATGGATTATCCGGATTGATACCAAGCATCATGGATGTATGGAATGCGTAGAACTGGGCATAAAGCAGGTAACAAAATGCCAGCTCTGCATCATCGCCGCGCTGAGTCTGTGGAAGGTAAATATATTCACCAGCCTCAATCCGATTGTCAGGAATATCGGCCAGGGCAACAACTCGTGCAGCAACACCATCACGACGCAGCTCATTTAACAAATCAAGGTCATATTGTCGTGTATAGGGATCATTGGAGATCATCTGCACGATTAAAGTATTGCTATCGACCACTGATTTTGGTCCGTGACGAAATCCGGTAGGAGAATCGAACATGGCAATCAACTGCCCACTGGTCAGCTCCAGCAACTTAAGCGCTGCTTCTTGTGCAACACCCTGCAGACTGCCACTACCAAGATAGATAACTCGTTGTGGGAGTGGTTCATTCCATGCAGGCACCGTTTGAACGACCTGTTTCAGGATGGCCTCACTGACGCCTGCCAGTGAAGTGCAAGCATGCTGGTTGAACCGTTTCGGCAAAAATACAGTCAAGCAGGTCAACATCATGCTGGTGAGACTACTTGTCATGGCAAAACTACGATCATTGGTCTGAGGCGGCATCAACAGTGCCAGTGATCGACCCTCCTTCTGACAACGCTGATATAGTTTCCCTTCAGCATTGCAAGTGAGAACCAAGTGGTAACATTTGCTTACCAAACTGCTAGCCAAATCAACAGCTGCCACACTTTCAGGACTGTTTCCCGAACGGGCAAACGAAACAAGTAACGTCGGGGTATCTTGGTCCAGATACTCTTTTGGATCAGTAACAATATCTGTGCTGGGGATCGACTCCACTCTACCGTTAAGACGTGCCGATAAATAAGGGGCCAACGCACGCCCCGCAAAAGCAGATGTCCCTGCGCCGGTCAGAATAATTCGCAGATTACCTTGCATTAGTAAGGGAGTAATAAACTGATCTATGGCGTTTCTTTCCTTATCGACCATGCCTAATGTTTCTAACCATGTCGCAGGCTGTTGTTGAATTTCACTCGCAGTAGCAATTCCTTTGGCTGCGATTAATGTTTCTTTTTCATAACCAAGAATCATGACTGTAATACCTCACATAGCCATTTCAGGCTGGGGACAGCAAGCCCGAGAATAGTGCCGCAGCACTTCCTGAACCTGATCAAGAATCAGACTGTGGGGATCTGCAGAAAGCAGCCCCTCACGCACTTTTTGATATTGGATTGGTAGATACTGGCTCAGCAGTGGCAACGGAATTTGCTCTTGTTCCAGATTGGCCAACAGACATGCATACGCTTCATCTACCCGCTGCTCAGGCCAGTAGTAACGGATCCGATCCGAATAGCTGTAACCTCGAGCCAAACGTCTGTCATTAGGACTCCCCTGGTAGTGGCTTTGCCAATATCCAGGCCGCTCCAACATGGTCTGTTCGAGCACATTGCGCAGTCCGGAACAGGCACTGGCAGTCACCAACTCGGATTCAATAGCAGCCAATGAGAACAATGCTTCACGCAGGGCAAACGTGAGCGCAGGGCCGACTTTAAGAATCGCAAAGTGATCACGTACTAACTGCTGGTAAGCCTGCGGTGTTTGATAATCCGTCGAGTGGGCTTCAAACACCATGTGGGGGTATTCCTTGATCATCAGACTCAAGCCAATAGCCTTGCCACTTTGGTAATCAACCACTCTCGTATGATCAAATTCAACGCCCGGCTGTACTACCAACGCAATGACCCGTGACCATACATCCCCCAAACCTTGACGAGTAAAGGCCGCTCTATGTGCTTCCAATGTATAACGCGCAGCCTGAGGTGTTGTTACCGCAAGTTCAAAGAGATCTTCATGCGCCCCACCAGGAATGGGAACTTCGGTGCCAATCACATAAACCAGGTCGCAGTGCCCAAACTTCTCGTAACAAGTACGCTCAGCAACTACCGCAAGCCTGGCTGCACGCTCGGCAACTACTTCATCACTGAGTGATAAAGGGTCATCGGAGCAAGCCATACTGCAGTCCAAATGGATTTTTTTGAACCCTGCTGCCACATACGTGGCAATAAGTGTTTCTGCATGTACCATTGCTTCGGAAGCAGAAAGCTCTTGCCATCGGTTTGGGCCCAAGTGATCTCCACCCAGGACCACCATCTCACGAGCAACACCACAGCGATCTGCCAGCAGATATAAACGCTCGCAAAAATCAGCTGGCGTCATGCCGGTATAGCCACCAAATTGATCCACTTGATTAGAGGTTGCCTCCACAAGCAGGACACTTCCTTCTTTCTTGGCCAGCATTAGTGCCGCTTCTAACACTAACGGGTGAGCAGAACACACAGAGGTGATGCCAGCTGTTTCCCCATTCTTGTTTCTTTCTATTATCTGAGCGATACCTTTCACTTACCCTCCAATACCACCAAATAAAACCGCAGCTAAATTTCATTTCTTTTCAGAAAGGTAAACCCATTGAATGCAAAACGAAACGAAAGACCATGTGTTTTATGAGATAGATCACGAAAAACAAAAGGAAAGGAAAGGAAAGGCATTTGGCTAAAGTGACTTTTCTGTCACAAAGCATAAGGTGAAGGCTTGATTTGCATTCTCCTCTAAGCGTTAATACACAAAATGCAATAAAGTGAAAGTCCATGTGCAAACCGGACAAACAATGCGGACAGAGCGGAATAATGCAAATTACCGAGAAAAGTACTATCGGCACCAGTGAACGCCGTGAGCGTATCATCCAACAACTGCGTAGCCATGGCAGCGTACAAGTCAATGACTTATCAGCACAGTTTCAGGTGTCTACTGTCACCATTCGCAACGATCTGGCATTCTTGGAAAAACAAGGGATAGCTGTACGCGCCTATGGGGGCGCTCTGTTGTGTGAACCCAATCAGGCCGCACCCGAGCGAACCATTGCCGACAAAAGTGTGCTCAATACGCCAGTCAAACAGCGGATCGGCGCGCTGGCAGCCACACTGGTGCAACCCGGGAGTCGCCTTATACTCGACTCAGGCACTACGACACTGGAGGTAGCTCGTCATCTGCGCGAACATCAGGAGATCCTGGTGATGACCAACGGCATGAACGTGGCCAATGAACTGCTAGAGGCGGATGGGATCGAGCTGCTGATGACCGGCGGCCACCTGCGCCGCAAATCACTCTCGTTCTATGGGGCACAGGCCGAGCAATCCCTGCAAAACTATCATTTTGACCTGCTGTTTCTCGGGGTGGATGGCATCGACCTAGAACGCGGTGTTAGTACCCATCACGAGGATGAGGCGCGCCTTAACCGTTGCATGTGCCAGGTTGCAAAAAAAATCATTGTAGTCACCGACTCCAGCAAATTTTTCCGCTCCAGCCTACACAGGATCATTAATATTCAGCGAATTCATACTCTAATCACCGATGATGCCCTGCCACCAGAACTACTAACAGGTTTGCATGATGCCGGGATCGAGGTTCTGCTGGTACCGGCGGATCCCCACTGATCAAAGCAGCATTACTTTAGCCTCCAAACACCACGGTCAGGGTCATACCGATACTCATACGGTCACCTCTGGCGAGTAACCGTAAACCGGGATAGCCGGCTAGGTGATGGCCATTTGCGACTTGGCTCTGGGGCTTCAGACAGACGAAGCAACTCCCCTCATCGGGCTGGTAAAGCATCAGGATGTAGTGGTCAACTAAATCCGGACACTTGGTTAGGCCGTTCTTCGGCTTTTGCTGGCGGTATCCCATTATTGTGGTGATGTGGACGCCGCCAGTTGTAGTAATCCATCAGGTAATAACTGATATCCCGCTTTGCCTCCCGCACGCTCATGTATCCCATAGCCGGGAGCCACTCTGACTTCAGGCTTCTGAACAATCGCTCCATCGGGGCGTTATCCCAGCAGTTTCCACGCCGACTCATGCTCTGGGTCATGCGATAGCGCCACAGTCGTTGCCGAAATGACCGACTGCCATATTGGCTGCCCTGGTCGGAGTGAAACAGCACGCCAGATGGGCAACCTCGTTGCTGATATGCCATTTCCAGTGCTTTTATTGCCAATTCTGCATCAGGTTTATCAGACATCGCCCATCCCACGACTCGCCGGGTATGCAGATCAAGAACCGCTGCCAGGTAATACCAACGGCCACCTGCCAAGACGTAGGTGACACACCTGATTGGGTTGATGGACCTCAAATTCGCGGGCCAGCAGATTGGGAATGTCCGGTCGTTCAGACCGAGCGACCTGATAGCGATGAGTGCCCGGTTGCTTGGATACCAGACCGGCTTCCTTCATCAGGTTACGTACTTTGAATCGACCAATCTGATACCCCAACTCCCGCATCATCGACATCAAGGCACGGCTGCCTGCCGAGTTCCGGCTCACTTTGAACAAACGGCGCAACTCACAGCGATGCTGCATGCGCTCACGGTTAATCGTCCGCCTGCGAGCCAGATAGTCGTAAAAACAGGATGTTGGAACATCGAAAGCGCAGCAGACCAGGGTGATGGGGGCTTGCTCCCTTAATCGGTCTATCAGCGCGTACGTGTGAAGTCGTCCGACATCAAGAGAGCAGTAGCCTTTTTTAGAATGACCTTTTCACGTTCGAGTCGGTTGATACGGGCTTCCAGCTCCTGGATTTTCTGCTGCTCAGGAGTTAGCGCTTTGCTGATTGGGGTTGTGCCACTGCGTTCGGATTGAAGCTGCTGAACCCAGCGACGGAGCACGGTTTCACCGACGTCCAGTGAACGGCTGGCTTCGGGGACTGAATATCCCTGGTCGAGCACCAGGGATGCGGCTTCGAGTTTGAATGCGGCAGTAAATGAGCGACGTAATCTTGTCATTGAACACCTCAGGTCATGGTGGCGACTGTACCACCTAAAATGGTGTCCGGGATGATTAGACCACTACACCCTTATGCGCTCGATACTCCCACTATTCCTACTATGAAGCCGTGAAAGATGAAGTAATCCGGTGATAGAGAAGAGGTACTTTACCCCTCACGCCTCTCAAGACATGCAGCCCCCATCTGATTACTATCCCCTATAGCCAGTATGCTCATGGGGTTGTATTGACTCTTGCAGAGGGGGCCATTTGTCATATTTTCTGTGAGATTTTTTCAAGCCTCATTGCATATATAAGAAGACCTCCCTTACCCCCTGCTCCCCTCCATGCAATTTTCCCCCATAATCGAACAGACCTATCCTATCCCCCCTCGATTCTTTTATTTTCCTCTGGTGTTCTCTCTTGCGTACAAGACAAGTTAGCCGCCCGTCATGGGCAGCCTATACACTGTGAAGTGTTGGGCATGGTGTTGGGCAAATGCGCTAAAGAGCTAGCTTTACCAAGAAGCCAACCCTTTGTTTTATATGGTGCCGATAAGGGGAATCGAACTCCTGACCTTCGCATTACGAATGCGCTGCTCTACCAACTGAGCTATACCGGCTTGTTGCTCTCCACATTCATAAAAAATGACCGGCAAGTCAATTGAGCCAACTCGATTTTATGAGTTGGCTCATGGTGTTAGAGCCCGATTTACAGATCGGCAAACTCGGGGATATGGGCACGGCCGCGGCTTTCGAGAAATTCGAGCAGGGCGCGGGGGGAGCGCACCAGGATCCGCTCTTGCGGGAAGCCCGCTTCGGTCACCAGACGGTGGCAATGGTCAAAATCGCCGAGGCTGAAAGCGACATGGGAATCGGAGCCGAAGGTGAGGTAGGCCCCCAGATCTCGCGCGGCTTCAACGATTGCGCGGCAGTTGCCTTCGCTCCCCGGGCGCGAGTGAATGAAGGAGGAGTTGTTGATCTCCAGCGCCACCCGATAGTCCGCAGCCGCCTTGACCACCGCCTGAATGTCGATGGGAAATGCGGGGTTGCCCGGGTGGCTGATCATATCGACTCGGCCGCTCTTGATGGCGTTGATCATCGCCTGGGTGTGGGTTGCCTGATCGCAGGGAGGGAATACCTGCTCATGAAAACCCGCCATGATCATGTCGAGACGCGACTCATAGCGCTCTGGGAAATCGATCTCCCCGTCGAGGTTTTTGATGTTGGCCTCGATACCCCGCAAGATCCCTACCCCTTCCACCACTCTTGGCAAGATCGGCAAGTTGGCAAAATGCCAGACATGAGGGGCATCGGCCATCTCGGGGCCATGATCCGTGGTGGCGAACAGCTTGATCCCTTTGGCTCTGGCGATGGGCAGATAGTCGTGGATGGTGCTGTAGGCATGGGTGCTGGCAATGGTGTGAGTGTGGGTATCGACCGGGTACTTCATCTTCTCTCCCCTCATATTTTGAAAGGGCAGCATAGCAAAGAGCCGCAGCTTGGGCCACGCCAGTGCTTGCCACACTTTGTCACAAAATACCGCGAAGCTGACATAGTCTGAGGGGCTCTGGCTGGCATACTGCCCCCGTCGATACATGCCTGAACTCGCATCGACAGTTTGCCGTCAGGATGACGCGAACTCACTTTCCCCACCGTCGCGCCCTGCGGCGGTTTTTTTTGGCTCTGTCCCAATTACGTGTTGAAAGGCTAATCTTGAAGTAGGCCATCACCTTGAGGTCTACCATCATGGATACCCCAGCCTTTCAACACCTGTTGTCCCTTTTTCCCCAGTTAACCCTGCGCCAGCGCCGTGTTGCTCAGCAGGAGCTCACTGCACCCCACACCATTACCTCGCTCAATACTCAGTTACCGGCATGCAGTGGCTGCCCCCATTGTCAGGCCGATGTTACCCAGCTGGCGCCTTGGGGATGGAGTCGGGGACTGCGCCGCTACCGTTGCAAACTGTGTCTGCGCACCAGCACCGGTCTGACCAAGACGCCCTTGGCCAGATTGCGTAAAGCACAGTGCTGGGAAGACTACGCGCAAGCCCTCATCGAAGGAC